>JBGCDN010000410.1:0-5465 GCA_045105495.1 Planctomycetaceae bacterium | reverse complement strand
TGCGAAAAATGCGTTCGTCATTGCCGTCCGCTTTCAATCGCTTCGTAACACCATCGGCTTCGATGACCCACAGGTGAATTGAGTCACGACGCCAGATGGTTTCTTTAGACAGGCTGCCGACGAGGACCGCAGCCAGGATGTTGCGATCTTCGCGAAGACGATCGAGAAACCCATTCAGAGCAATTCGGTACTGTTCGAGTTTCTCGTTGAGGTCCGGCATGGCATCTCCAGTTTGGAACCGGTTGTCGGTTTGATGATGCTTGGGATTTCGAGGTCCCAGGTACGAAGTGGCCGAATGCTATTCAGTACGCAGTTCTTCAATTTCAATATCTTTGTACCACGCTTCACCGGGAGGTCCGCCGTGAATTTGAAGACCGATGAGGCCCGTTTGTTCAATGGAGTCGTCATCCTCCGTGTAGTCCACTGTCTGTAGCCCATTGATCCAAAGTTGAATACGTTTGCCTTCGCAACGAATTCGGTAGTCGTTCCAGTCGTCTCGCTTAAGAACCGTCTTCAGTTCTTCCTTGTCTGGCCCGGCAAGAACCTTACGCCTTCTCGATTCGTCATAGAGACAGCCCCAGTAGGTCTGTCCGAGGTCGGCCTGGTAGCCAATCATCTCGTGCGGCGGATCATCAATGCGGCGACTGCGAATTTGAACGCCGGCATTTGTGTTCTCGCCCTTCAGCATGAACTTAAGCCGCAGTTCGAAGTCAGAGTATTCCTGACTGGTGGTCAGAAACTCGTTGTGAGCAACTTTCTGGTTCAATGTCCCGCCGACGATCGCTCCGTCCTCAATGCGGAAGACTTCGAGGTCGCCATCCCATCCGTTGAAGGTAGAGGCATCAAAGAGTTTGGTCGGTTTTGAGTTGGCTGCAGTCTGCGTGTCGGCAATCGTTTGCGAATTATCCGCCGAAGATTCAGTGGCCTTCGTGGTCGCGGGTGAATCCAGTTTGGCTTCGGTCGGTGCAGTGGCTTCCTTATCGCAGCCAGCAAAGAGTACGAGCATGATTGCAGTTGTTGGATAGATTCGATTCATTGTGGTGCCTACCGTTCAAGGTGAAGACTCAAGCCTACTCTGATCTCTCTGGGGTTCCAACCGCCCGAACCCTCGACATAAACCGAACTTCCAGTCGCTTTCTGGACTTTGAAAGTTCTCTCTCGGAAATGGGGCCGGCACAGCGTAGATTGTGAAGTAAAGGAAGTCAGGAGGGTGGATCGCAATGCGACTTTTTTATGTGCTTCTCGGTGTGCTTGGAACGTTTGTAGTCGAGCTTCCATCAAGTCGACCACTGGCTGAGGGTACTGCCAGAGTTCTAGTTGCAAAGAGAGACGTTTATGTGGCCAGTACTTTGGATCGTAGCAACGTGCGGCTTGCTGTTGTTCGATCCGCGGATGTTCCAAATGATGCAATCCACCAGATGCCCAACGTGAATAGCGGACAGTACCTCAAGATCACGAAGAGAGCAGGCCAGCCCATATTGAGGTCCGAAGTTTCGGATGGCCGTCCCATTGGCGGGCCATGCGCGCTTGATGGTATGAGGGTCGTTTTAGTTCCTGACGCCAAGGCGGATTCGTTCGATCCTGGAGATCGAGTTGACTGCTTCTCTTTTGGGGCAGATGGCAGTTCCTATCTCATTTTGCAGGACATTCAGGTTTTCACTGTCGACGAACAGAGCCGCGGCACCGTCTCTGTTCTCGTGAAACCTGCAGCGGCAGCGAAGCTGGTATTGGCGATACACAAATTCGAAATAAGGCTTGTTTCGGCTCAACAAGGCAGGCCGTCAGCCTCTGAGTAGCTGACAGATGCGCCTTGCAGTCGCTGGTTCCATTCATGTGATCCGGGTATTTTGGAGATCTCCTCTGACCCCAAACGGAGCCCGCCATGCCTACGGTTACAGACAAAACAGAACTACTTCCGGAAGTTCAGGCTTTCTTGGACACTCCACTGCACAAGGCCTTTGTTGGAGGTCAGTGGATTGAGTCCAGTTCGGGCGAGACGTTTGATGTGGTGAATCCGGGAACCGGCGAACGGCTCGCCACAGTAGCCAGTCTTCAGAAAGAAGACGTGGACGCCGCCGTCGATGCTGCAGTGGCTTCCTTCGGCAATGGTAAGTGGTCGAAGATGCCCGTGAACGAACGCAGTGCGGTTCTTCACCGAATTGCTGATGCTGTCGAAGCGAAGAAGGCTGTTTTCTCGCAGATTGAATCTTTGGACTGCGGGAAGATCTACGAACAAGCCGTTGAAGATATCGAAAACTTCATCGATACGTTCCGCTACTTCGCTGACATGGCTCAACAGGTGAACTACCGAAATGTCATCGCCGTAAAGTCGCACGAGGCCTGGGTTGCTCGACATCCATGGGGAGCTTGCGGGTTCATCATCCCGTGGAACTTCCCGTTTCTGCTGGCGGGCTGGGGTTTGGGTCCGGCTTTGGCGGCGGGGAACACGTGTGTGTTGAAGCCGGCGGAAGATACACCACTATCGGCACTTTATCTGTGCCATGTGTTGGAAGAGTTGGATGTCCCGGCTGGCATTGTGAATGTGGTGACGGGGCTTGGTGAAACCGCAGGAGCCGCAGTTGCCAACAACCCACAGTTCAAACGGATGAGCTTCACAGGTTCGCCTGAAGTGGGACGACTAGTTGCCGAAGCGTGTGGTCGGAACCTGATTCCAGTGAAGTGCGAGCTTGGAGGCAAAGGTGCGGCGGTCATCTTTGATGATGTTGACATTCCGGAAACGGCACAGAAGCTAGTTGATGCGATAACCTACCATGCGGGACAAGTATGTTGCGACGCGACACGTTGGCTGATTCAAAAGCCGATTTACGACGCATTCGTCGATGAGTGCATTACTCGAATGAAGTCGGTCAACATCGGTTACCAGCTTGACGACTCCGCGCAGATGGGACCAGTGGTCAGTCAGGTTCAACGTGAACGGGTACTCGGCTACTTGGAGAAAGGTGCGGCCGCCGGAGCTGAATTGGTATTGGAAGGCGGTCAGGCTGAAGTGTCGGGGCGTTCTGGTTTCTACGTGAAACCTGCGTTGCTGGCAGGGTCTTTAGACAACGTGGCCGCCCGTGAAGAAATCTTTGGCCCGGTCGCGTTTCTTGCTCCGTTCTCGACGGAAGACGAAGGTATCCGACTGGCTAACGACACCGACTACGGCCTGGGCAACAGCGTTTGGTCTCAGGATCTCCAGCGGTGTGCTCGAGTTGCGGAATCGTTCGAATCCGGTAACGGCTGGATAAACTCACACAACGTTGTTGTGCACGGTGTTCCTTACGCTGGCGTCGGAAAGAGCGGCATGGGCGGCGGTGTTGTTTCGCCAGAGACGCTGAACGACTACCTGCGACCGATTTCAGTGGTCCGGCCGCTGTGAAGTAGGAAGTAGGAAGTAGGAAGTAGGAAGGCGAAGCACACGGTGGCCTAAGACGTACTTGCGGCGAAGAACTTGCCGACAAACACCCACCCAATGTCGCAGCCGCACCCGGTCAAGCGGAACGCTTGTTAGTTCTTGGACCAGGGGAAGCGGAACCATTTGCGGCGTTTGGGGGGATCGTCTTCCCACGGAAGTTCTGAATCGTCCGTTGCGCTAACGCCTTGGACTTGCTGGTCGTACAGCGGGCGGTCGCGGGGGCGATCGTTTGGCTGCAATTCCATTTGCTGGAACTGATGCCCGGATTGTTCCTGGCGTCGCAGTTGGTCGGGTAGAGAAACATGTGTCACCGACTTGTCGGCCGGAGCATTCCAAAGGTTCGGTTGAAGCTGCCCATTGACGGATAGGTTCCGGATCGTGAACGTCATGGACATGTCCATGGTTGGCCAGTCGAGCGCGATCTTTCCAGGCAGCTTTGCCCCTTGTTTGAACTGAAAGTCAGAAAGCGTCGCGCGAGCGATTGTGTGGTTCGAACTATCAACCATGCGATGCCCGACAATATGTCCACCGTGCAGATCAACAACGGTGACGCGGCGGAACATCCTGCCGTCAGGAGAGTGATGTTCGCTCACAAGGTTCACGCGTTCGGGGTGCGAGTCGCGATGCATTGTCATGTTCTCAGCAGAGAGTTTGGTAACTCCCAATACCTCCATCAACCAATCGGGTTCGAATGGCATGGACATGTTCTTCTTCATGAATGGATGGTTGCGGACGTAGTCCATCTCCGAATGCGGAACCGTGAAGATCACGTTCTCGCCGGGCTGCATCCACCACCAGCAATGGTCTTCATTTGAACCGATATCAGCGTGAGCCATAAGACTGCCGTCAGCGACGAGCCTAAAGTTGCGAGGTTCTTCGCAGGCGATAGTTGCCTTCAAACGAATTGGCAGTCCAACGGGCGTTCTGATGGAGAGCCCGCAATCCCGAGACATCCACGAATGCACTCGATCGGAATTCGTATTGAGGTGTTCGACAAGCTCGGCCTGGCTTATCTGATAGGGCAACGCTGGTTTTTGCCTTGCTGTTATCGGTGTTGGAATTGCCGATCGACGTCCAAAGAGATTGCATCCCGAACACGTCAACAACACCATCATCGCAAGCGTCTGCATGACGACGCGCTGTGTGGTTGAGTTGGTCGAAGAATCTCGCATAACCGCCTTAAGCCGGAACCAGCTGGACTTGTAGCTCTTCAATTTCGCTGTCGGATAAATCGGGGTCGCGCACTTCGAAGTTGCCTTCGCCGCGAACTCCCGCAAACATCAGATAGCTTTCGTCGTCGTCTGTCCGAGTTCCCTCAATCTGAAGACGTCGTTTTCGAACCAACAGCAGGGCCAACACGTACCGCATTTTTTCCTGCAGCTCGTTGGGCTCTTCGGATAGTCGTTCGAAGTATTCAAACAGCACGTCTGGATCGAGAGGATTTACCTTCTCTTCCACCGCGTCTGGAGTTGCCGCACGCCAATGTGCCAAAGCATTCTCTGGTGGGCCTGACCAGCCTTCTTCGCTGAAATCCTGCCGGACCAATTCGCCTTGTTCGAGTACCAAAGCGGAATAGCACAATGAGCCCGGAGCCAGCGGTTCGCCGGTTCGGCTGCAGGTGCGTCCGAGTGGTTTGATGTTGTAATCCATTACAACGAAAGGGTTTACCGGCACGCCGGCGGTCACTTCTGGCGAATAGAGCGAAGCGAACTCTTGGCCGAAATCCATTTCGGGCACGGCAAACTAGTGTAATTTCGACAATGCCACAATAGGCGTTGTGAGTGGTGCAAACTGTGTTTCGGCAGTGGGGCTGCTACTTGCGTTTGGAGACCGGGTAGACATTCCATCCACCGACAGATCGCACCAAGTCAGCAGGAATTCGCTTAGCCGGTAAGTCGGTCACACCCAGACGCGTCAACGCCCAACGAGCAGCTTCGGGGATGACTGATAATGGCGGATCCATCGCGTGAGCTTTCATCAGCTCATCGATTTGATCTTTCGCTCCCATGCGCCCGATCGACATGACGGCCATTCGTCGGACCTGATCGAG
>JBGCDN010000409.1:0-19592 GCA_045105495.1 Planctomycetaceae bacterium | reverse complement strand
CGTGTTTGCAGGTATCGAGTTTTCTCACCTGGCGACCATTCGCAGTACGACCTCCAATGCGGCCTACGAGGCGGCGCGGACCGTGGCGGTACCGGGGGCAGATGTCGCAGAAGCAAAAGCGGAGGCTGGGCGGATTCTCGCCATCGTGGGCGTCAGGAACTTTGACGTGACCGTTTCTCCAGATCCGATCGACGCCAGTACTCAGGCTGTCACGGTCAATGTGAAGGTTCCTTACTCGAAGAACGCAATTCTGGCTCCGATGTTTACGGGCAACCTGACACTCAATGCAGACGCAACGCTTCGAACGGAGCGATACAGCGGAATTCCTCCGGCGACTCCGTAGGGGCACCGGCCAGTTCGAAACTAAAGGCCAGCCTCGCGAGTCTTATCTTCGACCCATGTGGCGACCATGCGATAAACACCGCGGCCAAGGCTGATGTCGTTCCCGGGGAGAGAGACGTAGCCGCTTTGGCCCGATCGTAATCGGGCGGTCATTTCAGTTGGAATCGCAACCTTGCCGACGAAACGCGGAGTCAGATACTCGTACTGGGGCCCGTCATCTTCGTCGTTTGAAGCCATCACAACCGAAACCGGTCCGCCATTGGGCACACAGAACGATTCATACTTCGGCTGACGACGGGCTCGAGGATCGACTGTATCCAATACTCCCTCAAAGGTGCTTAACCCGGGCAAGTAGATTCTCACCGGGCTGTGAAGCGAAGCGCGATAGGCGTTGATGTCTGGTTGCGGGATTGAGACATGCACTTCCTTTTGTGCGTTGTCTGCCACTTCCAGAATGATGTCGCCGACTTCAACGTACGTTCCGAGTCTGGATCGAAGATCGCGTGCCAGCACGTGGCCTGCATGAGGCGCTCGGATTTCTAAGGATGCCAGCTGTTCATTTCTCTCGTTTAGCTGCCGTTGTTTTTCGATTTGATGTCGATGCTCAATTTGAACACTGGCGATGGCTTCCTGCTGCTGGAACATACGTTGTGATGCCGCGCTGCGAGCGATTTCAAACTCCAGCTCTTCGCGTTCCACATGGAGTTCTCGATTTCGCAGTCGAACAAGCAACTGTCCCGCTTCAACCTTCTGGCCATTCGCAACGAGTATCTCATCGACAAACCCTTCACTCTTAACGCGGAGAGAGGTGAGGGGTTCGTATTGAACGATAGCTGGAACCGTTCGATCGCCAGGCCAGGGAATGAAGACTGCCGCAGCGGTGATGCCACCAATCAGTAGCGTTGCCACAACGACGCCTCGCCAGCGTGATCCGAAGGTCGCGTTGCCGCCAAATTTTCCCTTCGCGATCTGCGTCACAGGAACAACAAGCCATCCTGCCAGAGCGATGACGGAAAGCACAATACCCGCACCGTGAAACATGACCGATGCGGCAATCGCCAGCGATGCTGAAACTACGACTCGCCACATGGCCGCGAGAACGCCGTAAACTCTGACGGCCCAGCCTTTCCAACCAGGCCAGTCGACCTTGCGTCGTGGTTCGCCGAGGAGAACTCGTTTCCACAGCCCGCTGGTGAATTGTTGGCCGTCGGTGTAGAGGTTCGGGATGTTCAATAAGTCAGCCAACACAAAGTAGCCATCGAACCGCATCAATGCATTCGCGTTGAATAGCAGTGTGCTGAAGCTGGCTGTAAACATGACGTTAAACAGTTGGCTGCGTAGCTCTTCAGACTCGACGTGTGGCCAGGCTAATGTGGCGGCTGCGGCAAGAAACAGTTCTACATACATGCCTGCGAGTGCGGTGTGGATTCGTTGCCAGCGAGAGCGGAACCGATACGAAGACGTCACATCGACATAGGCCATTGGGATGAGAAGAATGAACGACACACCGGCTTCTGGCACTTTGCCGCCATACCGCTTCGCGGCGAGACCGTGTCCGATTTCGTGAAGCACTTTCAAAACGGCCCACGACAGAATCAGCCAAAGCCAGTTCGATTGAGTTAACAGTCCCTGCGGTGCGGCGGCGAATCGGTCGGCGTTGCCAAGGTAGGTGCCGATGGCTGCAAAGCAAACGACGAACCAGACGACAATGGCGAGCGGCGAATGCACCCACCAGAACCAGTGGCCTAGCGACTCCAGCAGTTTGTCGGGGTTGCCAAGCTTCTTCTTGATGAACAACGGGTTCAGGCCACTCGCCAGCTTTCGCAGCTGCAGCGAACCGTCGAGATCAATTGGGTCGCTGTTGGCTCCCATGCCCATGTCGACCATGCCGCGTTCAATCAGCCATCGACAGACTGCAAACCCCTGCTGTTCGCTTAACGCGTCTTTTCCCAGGACACTCGCGCTTTCGCTGATGGCTCCGGCGATGGTGGTGTTGCCGTCGAGTAGTGACAGGAACGTGTATTCGGCTTCTCCAACGCGATAGAACCGAGACTTCGACGGGACCTCTAAATGAAACAACGTACGATGCCCGTAGTGCTGCGGGATGACGACAAGTTCGTCAACCAACCGCGGCCGCGCAGATGACAGGTCTCGTGTTGAATAATCGAGCACGGCGGACTACGAGGTTAGGGGATGGAGATGGGGTTGGTTCGGTGAGCGTTTAGATGGCGTACCGCAGCCACGCGATCATGGCGTTCCACGGCTTGTGAAACAGGTTCCAGCCAAGCGGCCGCGCGGCGGTTGAGATTTTGGCTTTGCCACGCATACCAGGTCTGAGACGCAGTTCAGGGTTGTCGAGTTCTAGTTGACCGATGAAGACATGTTCGCCATCGCGAACTTCCGCAGCAGGATGAACACGCAGCAGTTTGCCGGTCCATGATTTGTTGGCGTAAGCGTCCATTCGAACTGTGACCGTCTGGCCAACTTCGATGTGAGTGATGTCATCTTCCGGGATTCCGACTTCAACAATCATGCGATTCAGCGGCGCGATTTCGAACATGGTTTCGCCGGTTCGCAGTGGGATTCCTTCTGACTTTTTCCAGTCTCCGCTGACAACAACTCCGGAAGAGGGACTTCGAATCTCGAGGTTCTGACCTCGGTATTCCAGCAGTTCCGCACGGGCCTGGTGTGCTTCCATCTGCAGTCGAGACATCTCTGCCGCACCGTATTCTCTTTTCGCGCGGTGCATGTCGCGTTCTTTGGCGGCGCGGTTTCGATCTGATGCGATTTCGGCAAGCGACATGCGGATTTCTCGTCCGTCAATTCGAGCCAACAGTTCATTGGCTTTGACGATGTCGCCCGGTTCGACAAAACACTGTTCCAGCGGCGCTTCGAACGGCGCGGCCACGTAACGGTGGTTCAGCGGTTGTAGTTCACACGTTGCTTTGACGCTGTAGGGCAGGGGGACGCACAGCAGCAGTGCGGCTCCGACAATTCCCAATAAGACGGCTCGTCCGGTTTTGCCCTGAGCGATTGCGCGGAGCTTCGAGGCGAGAAGTTCGACACCCTTTCGATCGCTTCGTTCGATGAGTGATACTGTCGCAGCGATTCGCGGTTCAGCAGCTTCCAGCAGCTTCAATGTGCGTTGTTGATCAACCTGGGGCCCGGGCTGAAGCAAGAGTAGAGAACCATGCGGTACGCCGTCTTCGGTTCGCAATGGACAGCTAACAATCGATTCGAACTCGCAGTCACCAGCGAGCTGCCTGTGCGCCAGCAAAGCGTGCCTTGGGGCTCCGGGTGGTGGCGGGAACGCGGCCGGGCAGGCTTGCATCAGCGATTCGTGAAGAGCCGCGTTGTAGGCAAGACGCAGGTCGTCGTCGATCTGCTTGTTGTCAGATGACGCGGTGAATTCAACGAGGCTGTCGTCAGATGGTTTCAGTCCCACCACCACTTCATGGCACTGAAAGTGTTGTTTCAGTTCTTCGCAGAGTCGTTGCAAACACGTATCGCGATCGGCAGCCAGTTCGGTTCTCGCAAGGATATCGACGACGGCCCCGGCGTCGTTTGCTTCGCTGAACGCCCGCGTGGCTTCTCGACGGTTATCTGCACCAGAAATGACCGCAGCAACAAGTTCTGCGGCAGCAACAGCGAATGGCAACGTTTGCTGCCGACCCGAATGCAGGATGACCAAGGCGCCTGTACTAGCAATCGTTCGCACCGGCGCGCAGATGCAATTGATGGTTTCTGTTTCTTTGAGTACGCTGACATGAGTGATCAGCGTGCGAATCGCTTCGGCGCCGCGTTCGCTCAACGCCTTCTGCAGATCCTCAGAGAGGCCTTCGGCGGGAACGTTGAGGCCAGTCAGGCGGAGATTCTGTCCATCGACTTCCAGCCAGACGATGCAGTCCTGCCCAATGGTCGAAGACAAAAGCTGAGCGACACGACCGAGAAACGTTTCTCGATCGGCGCTACGATTTGCGGCATCTTCAAGACGGTGACGCAGAAATCGCAGCGACGTAAGAGCTGGTGTCGACAGCTCCGCCTGCGAGTTTGAAGTTTGGCTCTGCGTTCCGTGCATGGTGGGGCCTGAGCCATTATTTTCTTTGGATTCTCGACGCGTCGCCGATCTTGGTGGGCGTTGTGTCCAAAGTGCATTTGTCGCCGCTGCGATATCGTCCGTGTTTGTTGTCGATGCGGACCTTCACTTTGACGGTTCCACTTTCAGCGTCCAGAACCGGCGAGATGTAGCTTATGGTTCCGACTGCCGGATGTTCGTTGCTGGCGAGATTCACGCCAACCTTCTGACCAATTCTTAGCTCCGCCGTATCACGCGGGTAGAAAGTGAAGACGGCTACGATCGGGTCGAGCTGAACGACGGTCATCACGACCGGTTCGGTGTAGGAAACGAACTCGTAAGGTTGTCGGTATACGTTGGTGACGATGCCGGCAACGGGTGACCGGACCAGTCGGCGTTCTACTTGAGCAAGGGTTCGTTCGTATTCAAGCTCCTTCACACGCAGCGCTTCTTTTGCTTGCGTGAGCTTGGCTTCGGCGACTTCCTTCTCCGATTCTGCCAACGTGACTTCTTCGGGAGTGGCGTGACCTTTGTCGAGCAGGTTGGCCAGTTTCTTGTAGCGACTTGCTCGAAGCCGCAGCTCAGCCTGTGCGGTTTTGAGTTGGCCAGTGGCATCTTTTTGAGCTTTGGCAACGGCAAGTGATGCCTGGAGAACAAGGTCATCCAGTCGAGCCAGAATTTGTCCCTCTCGTACTCGGTTACCTTCTTCCACGTTGATTTCGAGAATCAATCCGGTTTCCGGGGCCGCGAGTTCGATGGTTCGAAACGGTTCCGTGAGCCCTTCACGCTGTGACGCGGAGTCGGAATCTGGCCGTGCAGTTGATCGTTTATTCTGCTGGGCGCCGGGTGAGATGGTGGTGCATAGCAGTCCGCAGAGCATCAGGCGTGATAGCGATTGGTACATAACGGTCTCTCTCTTCATCCCATCGCGCGGAGCGCGTTGTTGAAGTGGTTATCCGTTACCGCGTAGCCCCGTGTTCCTTCGGGCGACTTCCGAAAGCAAGCTTACCTCGCGTTCCCGCAAGGTTTGACAGATTTTCCTGATGGGAAGATCGTGCTGATTTCAGAGACTCTGCTTCCCGAGCCTCAGGATCTCGTTCTGAATACGATCCTGCTCGTACATCTCTCGTCGGCGTTCAAAGAGGTACCGCTCAACGCGCTGCTGCAGCCGATCTAATTCGGCAGCACAGTCACGCGGGATTGCGCCGTTGGCATTGGCTGCACGGATCATTCGGGCGGCCAGGTCGTTATCGTATTGACGAATAAGATGATCATCCGCAGCAGCGAAGAAACGCGCACTACCCGGATCGCCCTGCCGCGCGGCTCGACCAACCAGCTGCCGGTCGATTCTCGCGGACTCATGATGCTCTGTGGCGACCACATGCAGACCGCCAGCGGCACGTGCTGCTTCAGTTAGTCCGATGTCGGTTCCTCGACCAGCCATGTTGGTTGCGATCGTAACCACGCCACAATCACCGGCCGCACCAATGATTTCGGCTTCTTCGCAGTCCTGAACGCCGTTCAGTATACGAAATTCGATACCGCGCTGCTCAAGTAGTCTGGCTACAAGTTCGCTGGCTTCGATTGTTCGAGTTCCAACCAGCACGGGTCGATTGGTCGCGATGACAGACGCCACTTCGTCTGCGACTGCATCCCATTTGGCCTCGGTTGTTGCGAAGCTAAGGTGTGGTTCGATCAATCTGAGTGATGGCTTGTTGGTTGGAACCTGCACGACACGAAGGTCATACATTTCGCTTAGTTCACGTTCGCCGCCCGTGGCGGTTCCGGTCATGCCGCAGACGCCATCGTAAAGCTGGTAGAACCGCTGACGTGTGACGCGAGCAATCGTTTCGGATTCTGCTTTGACGGGAACGCCTTCCAATGTCTGAACGGCCTGATGCAACCCGCCGTTCCACTGGCGTTCTGAATGGATGCGTCCTGTAGTTTGATCGACAAGCTGGACTTCATCGTCTTTGACGACATAGTGCACGTCGCGCCGAAACAGGTGCTCTGCCCGTAGCGCGGTTTCGACGTAGTCGATCCATGGACGAATTAGAACCTGTCGCGGGATGTCCTGATCTTCGCTGTGCGCAAAGGCGTGACCGGTATCTGTGATGGAAATCTGATTCTTCAGCAAATCCAGTTCGAAGTGTTCGTCCTGGACCATCGTTTTGGCAACGGTCCGTGCTGTTGCATGAGCTGCTGTGTCCGGTGCTGGTTGATCTCCACCGCCCGCGAGGATAAGTGGGGTTGCGGCGTCGTCGATGAGAACGCTGTCTGCTTCGTCGACGATAGCGATTGCCAGCCCACGCTGCATGGTCGCTTGTGCGGCAGATTCACCTCGAATGACACTTCGGAAGCGATGCCGTCCGCGCTCTGTCATGCGATCGCGAAGCGTCAATTGGTCGCGAAGGTAGTCGAAGCCGAATATGTAGCCTGTGCCGTAAGTAACATCACAGGCATAAGCCGCGCGTTTTTCGTCGGGTTCGGCGTCGTCGCTGACGAACCCGATTGACAGGCCAAGTCGCTCAAGAACAGGGCGCACTTCTTCGCAGTCACGTTCAGCAAGGTAGGCGTTCACTGTAGCGACATGAACACCTTCGCCTCGCAAGGCCAGTAGGAAAGTGGGCAGGGCCGCCGTCAGGGTTTTGCCTTCACCAGTCTGCATTTCCGCGATGTAGCCGCGCGACAGTATGAGCCCCGCCAGCAGCTGCACGTCGTAAAAATGAAAGCCGCGAGTTCGGAAGAGTGATTCGTCGACCAGGGCAAATGCCGTGCGAGTGAAGTCATCGCCGATCTTGCCCCCGGCGACGATAATCTTCTTTCTAAGCCATCCGGCTTCGTCCGCAAGTTGGTCGTCCGTCAGATCTCGAAGACGAGAGCCGTATTCGGGGATCGACTTCACCAACCGCCATTCCTGAGGCGACGGGCCGCGTGGTTGCGATGGGCTTTGGCCGGTCAGCCAGCCACGGACCCTTGCCATGACGGTATCAGACGAGCCTGCAGATTTCGTCTTGAGAGACGGCATGGACACCACGGCGATTGACTATGAATTCGACCTGAGGATACACGGCTCGAGGAGGAGGCCACTACGCGAAGAGCACTCTCAGCGCACTAGCGAGGCGGTGCTGGCGGCAAGGGCGATTGCGGCCCCTCTTTGGTTCTCTTTGGTAGAGGAAACAACTGGATTGGTTCGCCAGTCTTCTGCGATGGTGCTTCGTATGGCTGGAGCGTTTGCGCGGAAGGGGCTGCTGGGGCTGTGACTGCTGGAGAAACTGCAGGTGGGAAACTGACCGATGGCTGCGTGTTGCCGATTGGGTCAGCCAGATTGGTCGGAGCGTTCAACAACGACAATCCGTCATCAGTGGCCAGCAGTGTTCCCGTGCTTCGCTTAATCTCGATAAGAGCCAACATGTAATTCTTGCGAGCTGTTTCGAATGAAGCTTCTTCAGTTGCCACGCGTTCCTGTGCGTCCAGTAAGTCCTCCAACAGTTCGGCCGTTGTGCGGTCATCGCCTGGAAGCTGCTGCCAGCGTTCGCTTAGATAGTCGGCTTCAGCTTCGGCTGACTGCATCGACTGGAAACGACTTAGCATCTCCGTGTAAGAGGTCCGAGCTTCTCGAACGGCAAGTTCAATTTCCGTGATGCTTGTTTCGACCGTGTTCTTGAACTCAAACAGTGACTTTCGCAGTCGAAACTGTTGCTGTTCAACCAAGGCCCGAGCTGCTCGGTTGCCGAGTGGATATTCGAACTTGAACCCGACGGAGTAGCCTGGTTCACCTTGCTGGAGCCAGTTGCGTTTGGCTTCCCAGATGTCACCGCGATCTTCCAGCCCCGAGAGATAGCCGCTGAGGATTAGGTCTAGCTTCGGCAGCATCTCGTTTCGAGAGACGCCAAGCCGGACCGAGTTCGTCCGGATTTCTCGGATGGCTTTTGCGATGTCCGGTCGTGTTAGCAAGCCGACGGTGACTGTTTCCGGTGTCGAATAGACAAGGTTGTCGTTCATCGGAACATCAGCAGGAATGACTTCCAGCGGTGTTCCACGTGTTAACGCTGGATCGTTGACCAGCAGGCGTAGCCGCGCTTCTGCATTTCGAATGGACGCGGCAGAGCGAGCGATTTCCGAGCGACGGCTTGTGACCGCTGCTCGGGCTCGAAGAATTTGCCTTTGCAGTACGTCCACTCCGCGACGACCTTCTAGTCGTTGCAGAATACGTGATGCTCGCGAAAGCAGCTTGCGTTTCTGAACCAGCGTCGCGCGGGCTCGGAAGAGTTCCCAGTAAGCGTCGCTGACTTCAACAAGGTGTTCCTGCAGTTTCAGCAGTGTTTCGCTGTCCGCGACGCCTCTGTCAATTTGAGCCAGCACGATGCGGCTCTTGTTGTAAAAGCGACCACGTGACCTTAGCAACGGCTGAGTAAAACTGACGTTTAGCCGGGACGTCCCCTGAGGAGCCGGAATGAAGAAGTCGGAGTTGTTGTCCTGCCAGCCCATCTCGTTGCTGACTTCGAGTTCCGCACCCGAATGCGTTCGACGTCGTACGCCGGATTCCAGGCTCCATTGGTGGTCTCGGAATCGTGGTGAACCGCCGGTGGTGAGTGTATTGCCGACGGGGTCACTGGTGTCGTTCCATGTCATCTCAGCGAAGCTCATCCAGTCGAACTGGGCTCGCTCAACGACAACAGACTGTTTTCGAATCTCTGGTTCAATCCGAAGTGCCTTCACCCGTGGCGAATTCGTAATCGCGCTGAGGATGATTTCTTCGAACGTGACACGCATGGGGACGTAGCGTGATCGCATTTGGCTGCTGACATCACCTAACCACCATGGTTCGTAGGTGATGGGGAATTCGGGAGCCGATTCCATACCGAGATCGTCGTCCAGCAACTGCTGAGTGCGGTCCATGAATGGCGTGACCATGCTCTCTTGTTCGCTGTCTGCAAAGCCAAGGCTTACCTGCGGAACTGAAGACTGCACAGAACGTGGTACTCGCGATCCGGCAAGCGGTCGTGTTTCATATGGTTGAGTCTGAATGGGGGCCGGAGGAACGATCTGCGGAACAATGTTCGCGGGTGCAGCCGATCCGGGAGCGGGTGGCAATTCGATGGGCGGCCGAAGTAGCCTGTCTTTGCCTGACGAGCTGCTGCCATCCTGTGCGACCAGCGATGTAGCACACGCTGTTGCCGCAATAATTGTGATCAGGATTGCACGCATCAATTGGTCTCGAAGAGGCACAGACGACCTTCATACGTTGATCGCCCCTCTCTTGGTTCGGCACTTGGTGGTTCAGTCCGGAGAACTCTTGCATTCCGTTTGCTAATTACGATCGGGACGAACGGAATAGCCACCGCATTCAAAAAAGCTTTTCAGGCTTCTCTACGGCTCTCAAAGTACCCAGCGTGATCGGGCTGAGACGGTTGAACCAGATTCGAGGGTGTGTTGCCGAAACGATTCGTACAACCGGGCCGGTGGACTATTGGAAATCGGCAAACCCTGCGGGTTATGGGGTTTCGTTGACGTAAGTTTCCCTTGGATAGCTACGCGCCTCCCGATGCGCAACCTGTGCGACGCGTGGCATTTTAGGGGATTTGTATGTCGGCCCGGACAAGTCAACATCAAGAGAAGCTGCTAACACGATTGCTGACGGCGACCAGTGCCCGCGTCGGCCGTGCGTTGTCGCGGTCGGTTGGAATTGAACCGGCGAAGCGCTCGTTGGTGTTGGATGAACTTGAACAACGCGTGCTCTACAGCGCGACGCCAGTTCCTGTGCCTGCTGATGTCGACACCGTCGCTTGTGTTGCGTGTGAAGTTCCTGAGCAAATTGATACGGCCAACGAGGCCATGGCTGCGACTCAGTTGGTGGTCGTGGACGCGGATGTCGCAGACTACGAGACGCTGGTTAACGAATTGGCTGGTGAGTCTGGCGGGAACTTCGAAGTCGTCATGCTGGATGGCGAACTCGATGGCATCGAACAGCTGACTGACCTTCTTAATGAACGAACAAACGTCGAAGCGCTGCATATTGTCTCTCATGGTGAAGAGGGGAAGGTTCGACTTGGTTCTTCGGTTCTAAGTAACGAAAACCTCGCTGCGTACTCGGGCATGTTCGCCGAATGGGACAACGCGCTGACAGCGGATGCGGACATTCTTTTCTACGGCTGCGACCTTGGCGGATCTGCTGAGGGCCAAGAACTCATTCAGTCGCTTTCGATTTTGACCGGGGCCGACATTGCTGCCAGTGATGATCAAACGGGGCATGTTGGACTTGGTGGTGACTGGGAACTGGAAGTCGGAGTCGGCGAGATTCAGACAGAGATTGCGTTCTCTGAAATCGCTCAGGCTTCATGGTACGGCGTGCTTGCTACGGCTCCCTCACTCAACATCAGCAGCGGAGCCACAACGACTGTCGATACCAGCGTGGCGATGGCTGATACGTCGGCCAACTTCACAATTTCGGCGGATGGGTCCGTATCTGAGATGGAAGCCACACTGAGTGTGGATCATGGGTCGCTGACCCTTTCAGACACAGATGATGTCACCTTGGTGAGTGGCGAATGGTTTGCTGGATCAACGATGACTGTTCGCGGTTCTGTGGTCGCCATCAGCAACGCAATGCAGGATCTTGTCTACACACCCGATACAGATTGGTCTGGAACGGCTGTTGTTTCAGCTTCGATCGACGACCTTATTGGTGGTGCAGCATCCGATTCTCTCGCGATCACCGTGGTGCGTCCGTTCGTCAGTGCCGGAACGACAACTCACGCGGATAGTGGGTTGGGAGAATTAAACCGCGGCCTTCGGCGTGGCGTGACGCGTTCCATCTCGACGGACGCGGATGGCAGAAGCGTCGCGGCGTGGACATCGGGCAGCCAGTCCTACTGGGAAGTGTTCGACAGCGACGGCTCAAGCCTCGCGACCGGGACGTTTGCGGGTACAGACCCACGACATGTCAGCGTCGCCATGGATCCATCTAGTACATCGGGTAGCTTTGTCGCGACATGGACTGTGGGAGGAGCCGGGACAGAAACAATTGAGATTCAAAGGTTTGATCTCACTGGTGCAACCAGTGGCGCGATGTTTCGGCCAACTCTGGCCGGGGTCGTGGAGACAAACCCGTCGATCGCCATGAATGCGGCTGGTGACTACGGGGTGGTGTGGGAATCCGGCACTGGCAACCTGCGATTCGAGCGATTCGGTTCGAATGATCTATCAATAGACGGCGGCAGTGTTGTGGTTCCTGAATCCGCTGGCGGAGAGAACCCAGCCATCGGAATTGATGGTGATCGCAATATTCTGATTTCGTGGGACGATGGATCGGGGCAGTACGTCAGTCGGTACGACGGTACGTTCAACAAGACAACGCTCAGCACAGAGACCTTCGCCAGTGGTAGTTCAATTGGAATGAACGATGCGGGCGAAGCTGTTATCGCGTGGCATTACTCTTCCGGCAATTGGAACATTGACGGCCAGCGGATGGCTGCCGACGGATCTTTGGTTGGAAGTGAATTCTTCGTGCCAGCAGTTCCGAGTGGTGATGAACTGAATCCAAGTGTCTCGATAGATCAGGCGGGTAACTTCGCAATCGCATGGGAGGGCGACAACCAGATTCAGATGAGGCAGTTTGCCCCAAACGGAACGGGTGGCAGCGACATTCGTGTGGATTCGAATAGCGTGTACGACGCGAATGCATCTGTCTCTGCGATCGATGCTGAGAACGTGGTTGTGCTTTACACCCGCGACGGTGGAAACCCAGATATCCTGTCACGCCGATTTACTTCCACCGTGAGCGATTTCGAAGATCCGGAAGTCTTCTTCAGCCAACCCACCGTAACGGCGCTTTCGGGAACCACGGTCTCGCTTGATGCGTTACTGACTGACGCAGATACGCAGGCTGATAGCCTTAGTTTGGCGTTCAGTTCGTCCCGGCCAGATATCGTTGACGCGACTCTCATTACGGAATCTGGTGGTGACGCACTCAGGACGCTAAGCATGCCTGTGGCGGCTGGTGTCTCCGGCACGGCAACAATCACGGTGACCGTTTCTGACGGAAACGGCGGAAGCTCGACTTCCACATTCGATGTCGTTGCTGTCGCTGGAATCCAGGTGACAACAACAGCCGATGAAGCGGATGGCGATCGAAGCAGCATCGCGGCCTTGCTGGCAAACCCAGGTGGAACCGGCATTTCCCTTCGCGAAGCAATTGAAGCCGTGAATGCTAATGCGAACGCTGGCGTTGACAGCATCACTTTCGATCTGGCCGGCAGTGGCGCTCATGTGATTACTGTTGTGTCTGGGCTACCTGACATTGAGACACCCATTGATCTGGATGCGACCGGGCAGGCAGGACGTGTCATTCTGGACGGCGGTGGAATTGCCGCATCCGGACTGACACTCGGTGAAGATGCTGACGGGAGCACAATCAGCGGTTTGGTTATCAGAGATTTTGGCTTAGCCGGAATCACGATCAAGGCTGGTTCTGACGGCAGTGTGGTCCAGGGAAATCGGATTGGCAGTTTCGACGATTCGGGTGCTGCCGCAGCGGGTCTGGGCAATGGCGAGGGAGGCATTGAAGTCCTGGGTTCGAATAACCTCATCGGCGGCGCGGGCGTGGCGGATGGAAATGTCCTGAGTGGAAACGGCATCTATGGCGTGCAGCTTCAAGGCACCGCAGATCTGAATCAGATAGTTGGCAACTTCATTGGGACAAATGAAACCGGTTCTGTTGCCGCAGGGAATACGGATGGGATTCGGCTGATTGGCAACGCCTCTAACACGACGATCGATGGAAATGTTATCAGCGGAAATGCCGACTACGGGATCACTCTGTTTGACGATGTGAACGGTACGCAGATTGTCTCCAACCAGATCGGGACGGGTTCGGATCAGACATCGGATCTGGGGAACGGTGTCGGCGGGGTTCGCCTGATTGACGACGCTGCGAACAACATGGTTGGGGGATCGACTGCGACCGCGAACACCATCGCGTTCAATAGTGGTGCCGGTATTTCTGCCGCGACGAATACGGCCCAAAACACATTTCGCTTCAACAAGATCTATTCGAATAGCGGCTTAGGCATTGATCTTGAAGACGATGATGTCGTGGAAACCAATGACGGTACTGACTCCGACCCGGGTGCGAATGGTCTTCAGAACTATCCAGAACTGTACGCCGCCGAAATAACTGGTGGTGACCTCAGCATTTCGGGCCAAATCGATTCAACGCCAAATTCGACCTTCGACATCGACTTCTATGTGTCTTCGTCAGCCGACGCTACTGGCCACGGAGAAGGCGAACGCCACATTGGGACGGTCAATGTGACAACCGATAGTGGGGGCAATGCCAGCATTACACAGACGTTTTCCGGGGTCACTATGAGTGCTGGTGAGGCCGTGAGTGGGACGGCGACGGATGCGGTCGGTAACACGTCGGAATTCGGTCAGAATGTCATTGCAGTCGTGAATCCGGCTCCTGTGAACGCGACACCAGGTCGTGCCCGAGTTGAATTTAACGGTTCTGTTGAGTTCTCGCGGGCGACCGGCAACCAGATTCGAATTATGGATGCCGATGCGGGAGTTGGAGTCCTGAAGGTCGAGCTCACCGCGACTCATGGCACGTTCTCACTTGGGTCAACGAGCAGTGTTGCGTTCGGTTCAGGCGACGGAACAGACGATTCCTACATCGAGGTGTTCGGCACACTCGATCAGCTGAATCAGGCATTCGATGGATTGGTGTTTACGCCAACAGCTGACTACTCAGGTCGAGCATCTTTGGTTCTGAATACCGATGACCAGGGAAACAGCGGACTAGGCGGGGCTCAGGTTGATGTTGATGAGATCAGGATTGAGGTTGGGGCCGAGCTGCAAACGCGGGCTGAGTTCACCATCAACCAATCCACGACCGGAAATCAGCGGACGTCGAGTGAAGAGGGCGGAAGTAACAACGCCGTGGCTATTCTCGCGGACGGCAGCTACGTGGTGGTTTGGACCGACGACACAACCGACGGCAACGGAACCGATGGTGTCTACGGTCGGATACTCGCACCTGATGGCACCGTCCGAGTCGACGAGTTCCGAGTAGCGACATCGGTTGCAGGCGAGCAGCGATGGGCAAGCGTAGCGGCTGATGCTCAAGGTCGGTTTGTCGTGACCTGGACTGCTGCAGACGCTGACGCCGATGGCGTCTACATGAGACGCTTCAATCTGGACGGCACGCCTATCGATACAGGTGATGTGGCGGTAAATACCACAACAACCGGCGTTCAATGGAACGCCACCGTGGCGATAAATGCGTCCGGCAATGGGATGATTGTCTGGGAAGGCAATGGGCCTGGAGACTCTGATGGTGTGTTCGGGAGACTGCTATCAGTGTCTTCGGGTCTGTCCGGGGCTGAGCTTCGAATTAACGTTGATCAGACCGGCAACAATCACAATCCAGCTGTCACAGTAAATGACGGCGGCGATTTCGTTGTCGTCTGGGAACGCGATACTGATGAGATCGTTTCACGGTCGCTTCCCGGCGGTGCCCTCACACAGCCCGAGCTTGTGATTGCGACGGGTTCTAACTTCACAGACCCCGTTGTCGCGATGAGCCATGATGGGGACTTTGTCGTGGCATATTACATTGACAAAACTATCGATCAGGTCGAGTACGTCGCCGTGTCTGCGGCCGGCTCAGTTGGAACTGCCGTGACGCTCCCGACGTCTGCCCTCACCCAGCGACCGGGGCTGGCAACAGATGGTTACGGGGAGTACGTACTCGCCTACCGAGACCAGGTCTTCGCAGATGTGGACATCGAAATTATTAGGTTCGCGGCCGAAGGTGACGTGTTGGCCTCGGCGGAAGCAATAACGATTAACAGCGGATCTGGAACGAATCGTCCGTCGGTGGATATGAGCGATAGTGACAATTTTATCGTCGTCTGGGATCAAACTGGCGTTGATAGTGACGGGTCTGCGATTGTTGGCCAAGCGTATGGTTCGTTAGTGGAAAGTCGACTGGTAACGTCCACGACCGACGATGGATCAGCGTCTGGTGTCAACTTCACAGATGGGGCAATCCTTAGCTTCGGTGGGGATGCTCTTAGCCTTGAGCTGCCAACAACTGCGGGCGATCTGTCAGTTATCGTCGAAGCGGGCGACCTATTCGCGCCGGATGCCGATATCGATGCATTACACGTCGTTGGTCGCGACATGCTGGTAGGGACAGGTGACAGTTCCGCTCAGCTTCGCAAAGGAGATATTCTTTTCACGCTCGATAGGACCGCCACAAGCGGGCCTCTTGAACTAACGGATAACGATGTTGCCGTGGCGCGACCTATAGAGGGTACCACGACTCTGTTGGTTTTTATCCTGTTCGATGATATCGACGATCCAATAGTCTCCGGCATGCGACTGCGGGCATTCACTCTGGTTGAACAAGACACTCTCGTCGGTGATACGGTCGTTCAGGCTGGCAACTTGCTGTTTACTCCCAGCAACGGAGGTGGGCGGAATAAGAATATCTATGTCTGGGAAACAGAGGACGTCTTCGAGGGGACCACGACCGGCTCTGCAACTTTGTTGATCGATGGTGCTGAGTTCGGAATTGACGAACAGATTCTGGGAATGGAACTGTTCGAAGAATCAATTGAGATAGGGGGGCGTGTCGTTGGTCGGGGCTCGATCGCTTTGACGACCAATAATTCCGTCTCCTTATTCAGCGCCGAGCCTAACGATGTTTTTGCCATAGTGCCGACCACGACCAATTTGGGTTCCGGGGTCGCTGCGGGTACCGGCTATCTACTGTTCGATGGCAGTGATGTTGGCTTCTCTAATGGCCAGACAGAACTGGATGCATTGGCGATTACAGGCACGCACATCAACCATGCTCCGGTGCTGACTAGTCGCGGGCCAAGCCTTGGGATTACCAACGAAGACACAACGTCCAGTCCGATCGACGTTGCAACGATACTCGACACAAGTGCAACCGATTCAGACTACGACTTCGTAGGAATGGCAATTACGTCAGCAACCGGTTTGGGTACCTGGGAATATAGTCTTGACGGCGTCAGCTGGACGGCCTTCGGAAGCATCAGCGATAACTCGTCGCTGCTTCTCGATGGGGCTGGTCAGATTCGGTACATCCCGAATGGCCTGAACGGCGAAGCGCCGCGCATCGTGTACCGGGCATGGGATCAGACTGTTGGCCTGAGTGGCGAGCGAATCGACACAACGGTTCGTGGTGGCAATACAGCGTTCAGCGATGACACAGACACGGCCATTCTGACTGTCACTGATGTCAATGATGCTCCGACAGTTTCCCTGTCCGGCGTTGTTTCGAGTCTTGCAGAGAACACATCAACCACTGCCACGACAAAACTAGCTGATATTGTTATCGCAGATGACGGGACAGGGACGAACACTCCTTCGCTAAGTGGCGTCGATTCCGCTTCCTTCACCTTGATTGGGTCTGAGCTTCATCTTCGAAGTGGTATTACCTTGGACTTCGAAGACCAGACGACATACTCCGTCACCATCACAATTGATGATGGGACGTTCTCTGATTCGGTGGACTATACGTTATCAGTTACAGACGTGAACGAAGCCCCAACACTGGATTTCACTCAGACTCTATTTTCAATCGATGAAGATCGTTCTACGGCTTCCGTGATTGCGATTGGCGACATTGTTCTGAGCGACGATGCGCTGGGAACCAACAACCTGTCTCTCATTGGGACAGATGCAGGCAGCTTCAACATTGTCGGAAACAGCGTCGTGCTTCGTGCTGGTGTTGTTCTGGACTACGAGAGCCAGACGGCGTTCAACGTTAGCGTTGTCGTTGACGATCCGGACATTGGAACCACTAGTGAAGTTGTGATTCCGATCACTCTGACGGTGAACGATGTCAACGACGTAAGGCCTGTAATTCAGGTCGGGCAGTCGTTCTCCATTCCAGAGAATCTGGTTGTCGGCGACGGTGTTGGCACGGTCGTGGCGACTGATGTGGATACCGTCGGAACACTATGGAACTGGACGATTGAGAGTGGTGATACCGGCGGTGTTTTCCAAATCAACTCCGGGACCGGCGAGATCACGATTGCTGATGCATCGAACCTCGACTTCGAGAACACACAAAGCTACACGCTGCAAATCAGTGTTTCGGACGGGGGCCAAACTTCAGTCTTTGAAGACGTCGATATCACCGTTACGGATGTCAATGATGTTCTTCCGGTTATTCCGGGAGGACAGTCATTTTCAATCGGCGAAGATGCTGTTGCGAACGCCGTGGTTGGAACAGTTCTGGCAAGCGATGCGGACACGGTCGGGACACTGGTTAGCTGGGCCATTCATCGCGGGAACGATGACGGCATCTTCCAGATAGCGACTGGCACTGGTGAAATAACGATTGCCGATCCAACAAATTTGGACTTTGAGTCAGCAGATACCTACACATTGGAGGTCAGCGTTTCTGACGGAGTGCAGAGCTCCATTCGGCGTGATATCACGATTACGATCAACGATGTTGATGACGAAAGCCCTGTCGTTTCCACCGCGCGATTCGTCGTGTCAGAGAGTGATGTGGCTGGTTTTAGCGTTGGGACTGTGACTGCTACGGATGTTGATTCCTCGCCGCCGTTTACCAACTGGCAGGTTGTTAGTGGAGACGTTGACGGATTGTTCTCCATCAATTCAGCAACTGGGGTCATCCAACTTGTGGCTTCTCCGGATTACGAGCTGCGGCAAAGCTATGTGCTTACGGTGTCTACATCAGACGGTGTTAACACTTCGGCGCCTGCCAACATCGCTATCGACATTCAGGATGAGAACGACAACGCGCCAATTATTCCGGCTGGTCAAACGCTGACAATTGCCGAGAACGCGACTGCGGGTACGGTACTTGGGACTGTAGCTGCAACGGATGTGGATTCTGTGGGAACGCTACAGAACTGGCAGATCCTTTCGGGAGATCCTGACGGCATCTTCGCCATTGATCCGGCTAACGGAACCATCAGCGTTGTTAGCCCAGCGCTGTTGGACTTTGAAACACAGCCAAACTTCACACTTCAGGTTGGTGTTTCCGATGGCATTCAGCAGTCGACCGAAGATGTCACGATCTCAGTGCAGGATGATACGGCAGAGGGCACCATTGCTGGAACGATATGGGATGACTTGGCTGGCGACGGTGCGGCAGGTCAAAACAACGCAGTTGCTGGTGTCCGCGTCGACTTGTACCGAGACAACGGCGATGACTGGATTGGTTCTGACGATACATTCGTAGGAAGTGTTACCACCACAGCAAGCGGGTACAGTTTCATCGGACTGGAGGCCGGGCGGTACTACGTCGTTGTTGATTCAACGACCGTATCTTCGACAGAAGATGCTACTCCGTCTGGTGACCTCTGGGCAGAACAAACGTGGGGATCAGCGGGTAGCTTGGTCCGCAATACGTTCACGGCTTCCGATGGTGGTCTTTACGGAGGGCGCCGAGGTCAACGGTCTGACGACGCAAGTTCTCTGTTGACCGCGGAGCACGTGACTATGGTGGATGTGACGAACGCCACTGCTGACGCAAGCTTCGGGTTCAGCTTTAACGTTGTCACAAACGTTCTTGGTGGCGATGACCGTGACGACGACTTGACATCCGATCGAACGATCCAGGGATCCCTTCGTCAGTTCATTTTGAACGCGAATGCGATTGTCGGCTCTAATGCGATGCGGTTTGTCCCACGCGTTGGAGCGACTTCAACCGACGCCGACGCGAATAAGTGGTGGACGCTCAACGTGACGGAAGCGTTACCAACCCTGACTGATGACGGCACCTCGATTGACGGAACCGCTTGGAATGCGTTGAATTCAGTGCGAGACACGAATTCAGTGCTGCTCGGACGCGACCAAGCTGTGGGGCTCGGAGCAGATGGGATGGCGAGTACAGCGGACGATGTTTCCATCACACAGTTAGATGGAGTCGAATTCGAAATTGTGAACGACCGTTCTGCCACGCCTGTCGCCATCGGTCTTGATGTTGCTGGCGATGATATTGCCATTCGTCGCGTCGCGGTTTCAGGGTTCGGTGATACCGCAGACATGGGTTCTGGCAATATTCGAGTCACTGGGCAGGACGTGTTGATTGTGGACAACGTTCTCGGCTCTTTGGCTGGCTCATTTGATCGCCCAGACGATGCCTTCCTGACAGCTAGCA
>JBGCDN010000408.1:0-12900 GCA_045105495.1 Planctomycetaceae bacterium | reverse complement strand
GCTCCTACGATTGCAAGGTCGCCGGAAATCGCGACTGTACTTCCAAACTCATCGCCAGCCTGAGTACTGGAACCGGCGTCTTTGTCCTGCTTGAAGCCAACCGTGTAGCTAAAGCTTGTTGTGCCCGAGAATCCAGAGCCTCCATCGAACTCAAGGGTTCCGTCAAAATTGTTGCTGACAGAGCCTTCCCCTGGCTGCTCGAAGCTCAAGATCTTGCCTTGGTTTGCTGGCAGATCGTTGTCCAATACATCCAGAGTTCCCTCGTCACCGAAGGTGTCGTTCATGGCAGCGATTTCGCCGATGATTGTGAGCTTGTAGTCTTCGACTTCACCGTCATCCGCCGGGCCATTGAAGTTCAATCCACCGGCTGAACTTAGGCGGAATCGGGCATAAGTTGTGCCTTCCTTAACGCCTTCTGGCACTGCGAAAGTCAAGGTGTTCTCGCCGCGTGAGAGGGACTGCGTGTCGAAAATTTGTTCGCCGCTGTCCGCCCAGTCGCCATCGCCATTGAAATCAATCCACGCATCCAGCTTGCCACCGGTGGCACTGGCAGTGACGTCGATGGTTGTTGTTGTGCCGGCTTGCAGATAGTCGTCGGAGAAGACAACGCCATCGTCATCGTCGAATTCGTCGTTGTCATCGCCGGTGGAGCTGCTGCCGGATTGCCCATCGTCGTCTGGGTCTGCGGTAACTCCGAGCTCAAGTCCGGATCCAAGAGTATGTCTTGCTCCGTTGTTGCTGGATCGGGTTGGGAACGTTGAATTCGGAGCGTCGCCCCAGTCCTTGAGGATTCCCGTTTCGACTTCCCATCCGATATCGGCCAGCACAGCCCAGTCCAGCTTGGTAAGCAGCTTTCGCTCGCCACGCAGAACCCCAGGATCCAACGCGGCTTCGCGTCCCTCGTCTGTAATTGAACTAGCGATGTGAGTTGTCGAACCAGCCAACGGAACGTCGCCGCTGCCGTCGTATTCTGCTACGGCCTTGGGCCCTTCGAACTTGCCACTACCGGTCACATGCGTCTCGTAAGAATCCGACAGGCCAAACCCAAGCAAGTGAGAGATCTCATGCAGCGCGACGGAGAGGAAGTCGGTTTCGTCGTTTTCCAAACCTTCAACGGTTTCGCCGAAGTGATAGTTCGTCGATGTGTTGAAGGTCAGCTGGCCGCCCCAGGGACCGTGATCGCTTCCTGATGATTCCCCGCTTTGGCCACGAAAGTCGACGGTGTTGCGGAAGGCTGAAGAACCAGAGGCCCAGAAACCACCAAAGCCGCCGTTCCCAACCGGCCCGTCCAACGCCCGCGCACCGACGAAAACCAGAAGTTCGTTCTCTGCGATTGTTGGGTTTGAGATTTCGACTGTGTTGCCGTTGTCGGGCCTTGGAAAGATCGCTCGCCAGTTGTTCGAACCAGACGCGTTGATGGCGTCGAGATTGTCCTCGATCTGAGAACCGATGATCTCGCCTGCGAGTTCAAGCACCTGCTTCTTGGCGGCGGTGTCGAAGAAATCGCTGTTGTCATAGCGATAGTCGAAATTGAAGTTGATCGTGAGGAGTAAACGTTCCTCAAGGCTCTCGGTGGCAGTTTGTCGAGAACGCGATTTCGTTGCACGCACATTGCGCTGTTTGCGTATTCGGGAAAGCATGCCTAATCCTGAAAGTTTGACGTCTGACTTCAGCTATATCGAGATTCAGGCAAGCCTATCTCCAGAATGGTCCGCGTGATTTGGATTTTGAACCGGGTGTAGAAGTTGCGGCAAGATTTGCCGCTTCCGGTGTGTTGCAAGAAGTCTACGCGTTGCCCGGAAGCGACAAGATGTTGGCATCGAGCGACTTTGCGACCGTTGGCCATGCGTAGCGGCTGGCACAATCGGTAAGAGTCCTGTGATCGATTACGGGTCGCCCGCTCGCTTTTGCAGCGGCGTGAACGGCAAGTTGTTCACAAAGATCTGCCGCCGTGTTGCGGTGGAAGATGCCTCTGCAGGGGTTGAACACTTCCGGGTAAGCCAATGAACTTGGAAGCAACGGAATACATCCGGCTGAAACCGCTTCAACAATGGCTAGTCCAAAGAACTCGTGAACTGCGGTCGAGACAACAACGTCTGACTGCTGCAGCAGCTGTTGATACTGAAGCCGATTCTCGGCGAACCCAAACTGATTGATGCGTTCCGCGAACTCAGTCTTGGCGTTCTCGAAACACGCGGGTTGCCGCCGGTAGCTCTCGCCCAGCACATTCAGTCGGAAATCTACGCCTCGTTGTTTGAAAAGACGTATCGCGTCAAAGAACGTGTCGGGGTTTTTATCGTGTTCCCACCGACTGACCCAAGCGATGGTCAATGGACCATCAGCAGGTTTTCCATCGGTGCCAATCGAATCGACGCCTGGATACTGCGTGAAGGCTTTCTTCTCAATGGCATCCATCAGCTGTGTCGGCGGATAGTCGGGCATCTTTCCCAGCCAATCCCTTGCCGCCGTGATGAAGGACTCTCGGTGCCAGGTGGAGTTGAACCAAACGGCATTTGCAGCGGCCGCCGACAGGACATTGGTAAACGCGAAATGCATGTCCCGTTGACGCTGATTTTCAGCAGCCCGAGATGGGTACATGAGTTGGTTCTCGTGGAAGTACACCACCGTAGGCAGCTGAGCGATGCTCGGCAGCAGTCCACGAAGCGTTGCCAAGTCCAGCATGTCAGTCGTGAACAAGACGTCGTAGCGACTAAGATTGTCATTCGCTAACTGCCTCGCGAACTCAACCGGCGCGTGACGCATTCGCCACTTCCACTTTCGAGCGGGAAGGCCCAGAATCTCAAACGTGTGACAGGAATGCTTCGCCCAACCTTCAAGGAACGCCTTATGGCTTCCCCCATGAAACGGATTGAGCGCGAGAATGTTCAACGGGGTTCTTCCAAACACAGATGGTTGCAACCACTTCAGAGTAGCAAAAACGCATGACTAAGAATTCAGTGAAGATCGCTCTCGTTCAGCAAATTGCCAGCGAAGACAAAGCTGGGAATGTGGATCGTGGTTTACAGGCTGTTCGATCGGCGGCAGCGGATGGAGCCAATGTCGTTTGCTTTGCAGAACTTGCCTTTGATCGGTTCTATCCGCAGCGGCATGCAACAGCGGAGACTCTTGCAATGGCCGACGAGATTCCCGGACCTTTGTTTGATCGGTTTCAAGCATTGGCTGCAGAGCTGGGAGTCGTCATCGTTCTGAACCTGTTCGAACGCGACGGTGAGAATACTTACGATTCGTCGCCGGTCATCGACGCCGATGGTTCGCTGCTTGCGGTCACTCGGATGGTTCACATTACGGACTACGAACACTTTCACGAACAAGGCTACTACGCACCGGGCGACAACGGTGTTCCGGTTGTCGAAACGAAGTTCGGGCGGATCGGTGTCGCGATTTGCTACGACAGACACTATCCGGAATACATGCGAGCTCTGGCTGTTGCCGGAGCGGAAATCGTGGTCGTCCCACAGGCCGGTGCCGTCGGAGAGTGGCCGGACGGACTCTACGAGGCCGAAATGCGTGTCGCCGCGTTCCAAAATGGATACTTTGTGGCGCTGTGCAACCGGGTTGGACAGGAGGAGTTCATTGAGTTCGCAGGAGAGTCATTCGTCTGCGGTCCGGATGGAGCAGTCCTTGCACAAGCTGGTTCCGGGACAGAAGAGATCTTGGCTTGCGGGCTTAATCTGGCAGAAATCGAAGCCAGCTGCGCTCAACGCCTCTTCCTCCGAGATCGACGGCCGGACCTCTATCGGGACTGGATTTAGGCAAAATTCCCAGCGTCCAGTCGGTCATTTCATTCGCTGGAAGTTGGCCAATTTCGGCAATATCGGCTTATCAGTATCGTGGAAATCGCTCCAGCGTCATTCGAGAACTCAGCGATACCGTTGCGGAACAGGCTCAGGTTAATCGGGATTTCACGAGTATTACCTCTTTCCCGGAATGTGGGCCGTCGATAATATTCTAAAGATTAAAGGGCTCCCCTCTGTCAGGCGAGCCGCTTGAGACGACAACTCCGCGCGTCTCTCGTAGCTTGAGGAGAAGGACTCGACACGATGGATGGTCACATAGAGCTCTGAAGCTCGAACAACCAAAACTGCGTCTCCATCGCTTCAAGAGTTAACCTTCTCCCCCACAAATTCAACGCAGCGCAACCGGTCTGCCTGCACCTACGTTCCTTTCCTTTTTGAGGACCACTGTACGTGGCCTGAACCATGACTGACTTACGCAAAGTTCGAAACATCGGTATTTCCGCCCACATTGACTCGGGGAAAACAACCCTGACCGAGCGAATCCTGTACTACTCCGGGCGCATCCACAACATCAAGGAAGTGCGTGGCGGCGACGGTGGCGCGACGATGGACTCGATGGACCTCGAACGCGAACGTGGTATCACAATCGCTTCCGCAGCGACCAGCGTGCAGTGGAAGGGGCCAGATGGAACCCTCACTCCCGTCAACATCATCGATACTCCAGGGCACGTTGACTTCACTGTAGAAGTTGAACGTAGTCTTCGTGTACTTGACGGTGCTGTGCTGGTTCTGTGTGCGGTTGGTGGTGTTCAGAGTCAGTCACTGACTGTCGACCGTCAGATGAAGCGCTACGGCGTTCCACGTATTGCGTTCATCAACAAGATGGACCGAACCGGTGCGGATGCAGCCAGCGTGACCGAACAGGTTCGCGAGAAGCTCAAGGTAACGGCTGTTCCACTGCAGATTCCGATTGGTTCAGAAGTTGACTTCGTCGGCGTGATCAACCTGGTCAGCATGGACGCCGTTTACTTCGAAGGCGAAAAAGGCGAAACCGTCCGTCGCGCTGAGATTCCGGCTGAGCTCAAGGATGCTGCTGAAGCCGCTCGAGGCGAGATGCTGGAAGCACTCTCACTTTTCAGCGACGACCTGATGGAAGCTCTGTTGGAAGAGCGTGACATTCCTGAGGACGACATCCACAAGATCATCCGCGATGCGACACTCGCCAGCGAGATCACTCCTGTGATGATGGGGACGGCATTCAAAGACAAGGGTGTCCAGGAATTGCTGGACGCGGTTACCCGCTACCTGCCTTCACCACTCGACCGCGAGATCAGCGCGATCTCGAAAGACGAAATGGATGAAGAAGGCAACGGTGTGAAGGTTCCGCTGCAATCTGACAAGAACAAGCCAATGGTTGCGATGGCGTTTAAGACCGTTGTCGAAACATTCGGCCAGTTGACCTACTTCCGTATCTACCAGGGTACGATCAGGAAGGGCGAAACCTACGAAAACATGCGTACGGGCAAGGGCGTTCGATTCGGACGGCTTGTGCGAATGCACGCTGATAACAAAGAAGAAATCGAGTTTGCAGAAGCCGGCGATATCATCGCCCTGGTTGGCGTCGATTGTGCATCGGGTGACACGTTCTGCGGTGACGGCATCAACGTCTCACTGGAGAACATCTTCGTCGCTGATCCTGTTATCCGGCTGTCTGTTGAACCAGCAAAGCGAGACGATTCGGACAAACTGAGCAAAGCTTTGGACCGTTTCCGTCGTGAAGATCCAACCTTCCAGGTCTCGACGGATGACGAGACCGGGCAGACGATCATCGCCGGAATGGGTCAGCTGCACCTCGACGTCTATATCGAACGTATCAAGCGTGAGTACAAGTGCGAGTGCATTGTGGGTGAACCACGTGTGGCTTACCGCGAAACGCCGACCAAACGCGTTGAGTACAATCACAAGCACAAGAAGCAGACTGGTGGTTCCGGTCAGTACGCTCACTTTAAGGGCTACATCGAACCACTGCCTGAAGACTCAGAAGAAGACGTCTACGAATTTGTAGACGAAGTAACAGGCGGCCGTATCCCGAAAGAGTTCATCCCTTCAATCAGCCACGGCTTCCAGCGTGCGTTGCAGAAGGGGCCTCTATGCGAGTGCGAAGTTGTAGGTGTTCGCGGCGTGGTTCAGGACGGTAGCTACCACGATGTTGACTCGTCAGAAATGGCGTTCAAGATTGCTTCGTTCAACTGCATGCGTGATCAACTGAAGAACGCCGGCATGGCCCTTCAGGAACCCATCATGAAGATTGAGATCGAAGGACCTGAAGAATATCAGGGCCCGATTACCGGTCACCTTTCCAGTAAGCGGGGCATCATCAACTCGTCAGAAGTCCGCGAAGGAACCGTTGTTCTGCTCGCTGAAGTCCCACTGGCGGAAATGTTCGACTATGCAAACGAACTGCGATCGATGACCCAGGGTAAGGGCGGTTTCAGCATGGAATTCCTCGCATACCGACAGGTACCGAAGAGTATCCAGGAAATCGTCGTCGCTCGACGACGTGAAGAACTGGAACAGCGAAAGCTGGTCAACGCATAGTTGTCACCTGAGACAATTTAAGAGAACCAAAGCCTCGTCAGGCCTTCTGGCGAGGCTTCTCTTTTGGCCTATGCCGAACCCGCTTTTCAACGCAAAGACCGAAACCAACGGCATGCAACCAGGTTAGTTTGCGAACAAGAATCTCGATCGACACAAGTGAAGGCGACTCCATGAGTTCTCAGCGAACAGACTGTCCTGAAACGATCCGTCGTTGGTTCCACGCTGCACGGACGAGTGATGCGTCTGATTTGCATGTCGTCGCGGGAGCTTCTCCGGTATTGCGTGTGCATGGAAAGCTACAGTCACTTGATGAAGCACCGGTCGACAACGAAACGCTGCGACAACTGTTGTCATCACTCTGCGCAGAGTCGGTTTGGACGCAGTTTGAACAGGAACTCAATGCAGACTTTTCGCTCTACACTGACTTGCCCGATGGTTCGCAGCGGTTTAGAGCCAACTACTTTGTGAGTGGCGAAGAAGTGGGTGCGTGCTTCCGGCTGATTCCGGATGAAATTCCATCACTCTCGTGGGCAAACTTTCCGGACACAGTCGCCAGGAAGGTCGCTAGCTTCCGCAACGGACTGGTCATCGTGTCTGGTGTGACCGGTTCCGGCAAATCAACCACGCTGGCGATGATTATCAACATGTTGAACGCAGAAGGAAAACGCGTCGTCACGATTGAAGAACCCGTGGAATACGTTTTTCCAAAGCACCCCGGTTCGGTGATTACGCAGCGGGAAGTCGGGCTTGATGTGCATTCGTTTGCTGACGGACTGAAGTACAGCCTGCGACAAGATCCGGACGTCATTCTGGTGGGCGAGATTCGTGACTACGAAACCGCACAGATGGCAGTGACGGCTGCGGAAACAGGCTTGCTGGTTCTTAGCACACTCCACGCACGCGATGCGAAAGGGGTCATCTCGCGGTTCTGTGATCTGTACCCAATTGATTCCCAAAACGAAATCCGCGCGCAGTTGGCTGGTTCGCTACGGGCTGTTATCAGTCAGCACCTTTTGCCCAGTGCGATTGAGGGTGAGAAACGGAACCTTGCCCTGGAGGTGATGTTTAACACCGGGCCGATCAGCAGTGGCATTCGAAATGGCAAGCTGCAGTCGCTCGACAACAACATCCTCACAGGTCGTGATCAAGGAATGGTGACGATGGATGACTCCATCAAGCGATTATTGAACGCGAGCCTGATCGACCGCGAAACAGCCGAACGATTCGTGTCTGATCCCAATGCTCTGAGTTGGTAAGAGATAGTGCCAAGTGCCGTTTTCTGTGGCTGGCGTGCGGCTGTTTTCGTAGACTGAAAGCTCGAAACGCCGTCCATGCCTCCTTGACGACACCGAAACATGCCATCACGTCTTTGTGTTGCTGCCCTGCTCTGTTGTGTTCTTCTCGCTCCTACTGCTGTGTCGGCGGGAGAGGTGCAGATACTTCCATCCAGCGTCAAGCTGACCGGCCCCGCGGCGCGGCATCGGCTTATTGTCGTGCGGAATGATGGCAAGACTGTTGTCGGGATGGTCGACGATACCGAATTCACTTCTTCGAACCCTGAGGTTGCCACGATCGAAGATGGAATCGTTGTTCCGCATGCAAACGGCAAGGCGACGGTGTCTGTCGCGACACCAAACGGTACGGCATCGATTGAAGTCACTTGCGAATCGATTGATGTCTCGCATCCATGGAGTTTCCGCAACAACGTCCAGCCGGTTCTCGCCCGATCCGGTTGTAACTCTGGGGCGTGTCATGGCGCGTTGGCGGGGAAAGGTGGTTTTCGACTGTCGCTGCGTGGTTACGACACGGCGGCCGACTACCACACGATTGCTCGACAATCGCGAGGCCGAAGAATTGAACTGGCCGATCCCGGGCGAAGCCTGCTGTTAACAAAGCCGTCGGGGGCTGTTCCGCACAAAGGTGGTCTACGATTTCAGGTCGAATCCGAAAACTACAACGCCATCGCCAACTGGATCGCCGATGGCGCACCGGAACCCACAAAAGAAGACGCGCGACTTGAAGAACTAAGAATTCTTCCCGAAGCCGCGACGCTGAAACCTGGCGACAAACAGCAAATGCTGGTGCAAGCCAAGTACACCGATGGCCGAGTCAGTGATGTCACATCGCTTGCCAAGTTCACATCTGCGAACGAGGCTGTTGCGACCGTCGATGAGCATGGTGAGGTGAGTGTCATCGGGTTTGGCGAAGGGGCGATCAGCGTTTGGTTCGACAGTCAGATTGTCATCGGACGAGTTACCGCTCCGTATGAAAACAACGTGTCGCCTGCGCTCTACGCTCAAGAAGAACGCACCAATTTCATTGACGAACTTGTTCTGGCTCAACTTCAGCGGTTGAACCTCAAGCCATCTGGTAAGTCGAGCGATTCTGAGTTCATTCGTCGAGCGTTCATCGACACCCTCGGAACTTTGCCAACGGCCGATGAAGTTCGTGAGTTCCTGAAAGACGATGCCGCAGACAAACGCGACGCGCTGGCGGCGAAGTTGTTGGATCGCCCGGAGTTCGTTGATTACTGGACGTATCGATGGTCTGACATCCTGTTGATTAATGGGACACGGCTGCGACCAAAAGCCGTCGAAGCGTATTACAAATGGCTTCGTGGACATGTCGAAGCCAATACACCCTGGGACAAGCTGGTCAGCGAACTCGTTACTTCAACAGGAAGCAGCTACGAAAACGGCGCGACGAACTTCTTTGCTTTGCACCAGTCTCCGGAAGACATGGCAGAGAACACCAGCCAGGCATTCATGGGCCTTTCAATCGGTTGCGCGAAGTGTCATAACCACCCGCTGGAGAAGTGGACCAACGACCAATACTACGGCTTTGCCAATCTCTTCTCTCGCGTTCGCGCGAAGGGCTGGGGTGGAGATAGCCGAAACGGCGACGGGCTAAGGACGCTGTACGTTGTGGAAGATGGTGAATTGGTTCAGCCGAATTCTGGTAAGCCACAACCGCCGGCTCCGCTTGACGGCGAACCGGTTCCTTTCGATTCGACTGTTGATCGGCGAGTGCATTTGGCGAGTTGGCTTACGTCGCCCGAAAATCCATACTTCGCCCGGTCTGTTACGAATCGGGTTTGGGCAAATTTTTTCGGAGTCGGTCTGGTTGAGTCTGTCGATGATATGCGGGTTTCGAATCCGGCCAGTAACGAGTGGCTCTTGTCGACGGCAGCAGACTTTGTTGTCGAGAATGGCTTTGATCTTAAGCCGTTGATGTACGCAATCCTGACATCATCGACTTACGGACGTACCAGCAAGCCGACCGACGGCAACAAAGACGAAAAGCGATTTTACGCTCGCTACTACCCTCGACGCCTTATGGCGGAGGTCATGCTCGATGCGATCTCCCGCGTCACAGATGTTTCTACGAAGTTCGACCAAATCGCATTCCCCGGTGCGGATAAGCAGAAGACCGAGTTCTACGAACCCGGCACGCGAGCGATCCAGTTGTACGATTCTGCCGTCGCGTCCTACTTCCTAAAAACGTTTGGAAGAAACCAAAGGCTCATCACCTGTGAATGCGAACGATCAGACGAACCAAGCATGGTTCAGGTATTGCACATCTCAAACGGCGACACGTTAAACAAGAAGCTGGCCGCAAAGAAGAATCGCCTGACAGAGATGTTGGCTGCGGAGAAGCCAATCGGTGAAATGCTGGACGAGATCTTCCTCACGGCGTTGGCTCGCTATCCGTCTGACACCGAACGAACAGAACTCTCAAAGATGTTCAACGCCGCGAAACCAGCCGAACAACGCGTAGTGCTGGAAGACGTTTTCTGGTCCGTCATGAGTAGCCGCGAGTTCTTATTCAACCATTAGAAGCCTGTTGAAGAACGATAGTAGAGCGACTCTCCGAGTCGTTGCTTGCGAGGATTCTTCACGACTCAGAGAGTCGTGTTACATTCTCCAACGTCCCGACAGGTCGAATCTTTAGGCCCCTCTCTCAACCAGCACTAAATCGCGAGGCAGCAGCCTCAATCGACGATCGAACCTACCGTTAGGCCTCGGCTTCTTCGTTCAGCATGTTGACGATGCGAAGATTTAGTTCTTTCAGGCCACTGCCTGTTGCTGCTGAGATGAGCATCACTTCGCGGCCTGTCGTTTCGTGAAGCAGTTCAGCGACCGCTTCAGCGTCTGGTAGTTCAGACTTGGAAACGCAAATTAGCTCCGGGCGTTCCGCTAGGTTTGCGTCATACAAACGCAGCTCGTCACGGATGTTTTGATAGTTCTCAATTGGGTCGGTCTGATCCATTGGTTCCGGTTCAACAAGGTGAACCAGAATTCGAGTTCGTTCGACGTGTTTGAGAAACTCGTGGCCAAGCCCGACGCCTTCGTGAGCGCCTTCGATGAGGCCCGGGATATCGGCCAGAACATATTCGTGGTCGTAGCCAAGTCGGACCAGACCGAGGTTGGGATACTTTGTTGTGAACGGGTAGTTGGCGATCTCAGGGGTCGCCGCTGACATTCGACTTAACAACGTCGACTTGCCCGCGTTTGGTTTCCCAACCAGACCAACGTCGGCGATGAGTTTGAGCTCTAAAATTACTTCCCGGTATTCGCCGTCAGCACCACGCTCGCGTTCGTAAGGCGTTTGGTGAGTTGCCGTGGCGAAGTGTTTGTTGCCGCGACCGCCTTTGCCGCCGCGGGCAACAATGACCACGTCGCCTTCTTCAGCAAGGTCCCGCAAGACGTGCCCGTGTTTCAAGTCGCGAACCAGTGTGCCCTGCGGAACCAGGATAACTTTGTCTTCGCCACCACGTCCCGTCTTTAGGCTGCCTTCACCGTGCCGACCGCGTTCGGCGTTCCAATGCCGGTGGCCGGCAATGTTACTGAGACTGCCAAGATTGGTGTCGACTTTGATGATGACATCGCCACCCTTGCCGCCGTCGCCACCATTAGGGCCTCCCCGCGGGACATGGGTTTCACGACGGAAGCTCGCGCAACCGTCTCCACCGTTTCCGGCCTGACAATAAACAACTACCTGATCAACAAACATGGTTTACTCGCGCCGCGTTTTGGGCTGGATATCAATGCTAGCGGAGCGGTTCAAAGTTGGAACCGGAAACTCTAATTTCCAACACCAAGTTCATCGGCTAGTTCTTTTTGGTCATCATCAAGCATCAAGCCGAACTCGCTAGCGGCCGCTACCGCTTGTCCCATGGCGTCACAGGCTCGCTGTTCGTCTTCCATGTGGGCAAGGAACCGGATGGCTCGGACTTCGTACTGGTCGACGATTGCTTCGGCGTCATCGAGGTAGCCAGGCGAATCTTTCTTGCCTGCATGAATTGCATCCAGATCGCGCTTAAAGAGATCAATCAGGTGCAGCTCAATCTTTGCCGCTGATTCGAAGTCCTGACGCGATTCGAAAATTAAGATCCACTCACTGAGATGAGCCTGGGCTGCAACAGACCCGCCAACGTCGCCGTCGGTTCGCTCGACGAGCTCTTCCGGTTGATCGACAAGATCGCCAATCACGGCAGCCAGCTGATCACCCAACTGCTTTGCCTTGTCCCAATCCTCTTCAGACAGAGCTTCGATGAGCCGATCTACGAATTCGTCGTCTTCCGGATCGTCACCGGGCGTTGCTTTTGTCATTCTCACAGGTCCTTCGTCAAATTCAGTTGCTGGAGTCTATCCCAATCACGACAACAAGCCAGTCAGCGACGGCTGAACACCACGCCGCGTTCTTGGACGAATTTGACATTCCAGTGGCCAGCCAACCGGCACTGACTTTCTGAAGTCGCTCGTGGTGAGTGGTTACCGCATCTGATAACTTCCCCGATTTCCCAAACCAGCCAAAGCCAATGCAACAGTACGACCTAATCGCAACCACGGCGTTCGGTCTCGAATTCGTCGTTTCGAACGAACTGAAAGCCCTGGGCTACGATCTCCAGCGAAAATCAGACGGACAGGTGGCCTTTCGCGGGGATGCCATGGCGATCTGCCGAACGAATCTTTGGCTGCGATCCGCGGATCGAGTCGTCTTGAAGTTCGCGCAGTTTGAGGCCCGAGACTTTGGGGTTCTGTTCGACAAGACAAAAGAGCTGCCGTGGGCGGACCTGCTACCGGTCGACGCCACGTTCCCGGTGAACGGTCGTTCGATCAAATCGCAGTTGCACAGCGTGCCGACGTGTCAGTCGATTGTGAAGAAGGCTATCGTCGAGAAGCTTCGCAAGACATACCACCGATCTCGATTCGAAGAGACCGGGCCCGAGTACACCATCGATGTCCGGTTGCTGAATGATGTTGTCACGATCACCGTCGATACATCTGGCGACGGCTTGCACAAGCGAGGCTATCGTCGCAAAGCGGGTATGGCTCCACTTCGTGAAACAACCGCTGCCGCGCTGGTGCTGTTGTCTTATTGGAACCGTGATCGGCCGCTGATCGATCCGTTCTGCGGTTCGGCAACGATTCCAATCGAAGCAGCCATGATCGGACGCAACATTGCGCCTGGTCGAAATAGATCGTTTGCAGCAGAAGACTGGTCAATTGCGACTCGAGAAATGTGGCGCGAAGCACGGACG
>JBGCDN010000407.1:0-3966 GCA_045105495.1 Planctomycetaceae bacterium | reverse complement strand
AAGGCTGGGCTTTCTTCCAGGCTGATGATGAGTTGAGTGAGAAATGGGGTGAGATCCCCGACGATACGAACGTGCTGATCACTCACACTCCGCCGCTGGGTATTCGCGATTTGAATCAAGCGAAGAAGGCCCAGGGTTGTCCGCTTCTTCGGCAGCGACTCGAAGAATTGGCGAAACTGCAACTGCACGCATTCGGCCACATTCACGAGTCGTATGGAGCTGCCGACATCGGTGGCGTTCAATTCGTTAACGCGGCACTGCAATCCGGCGAAAGTCTCCGCTCACCGATTTCGATTGAACTGTGATTGCGCTTGGCCCCATCGGGCGATTCACAAATCGAATAGGAGGCGATCGATGTTTTTGCTCAGAATTCGTAGTGAAGCGTGTGCTTGGTTGCCAGGGGTTCGGATTCGATGCGAATGCAGGCAAGCTCTGGCACCGCGTCTCTCACCATGATGACACGTAAGCTGACTTCTGCGCCCGTTGGCACTTCTGCAACTTCCGCTTCACCAAGCCCGCCAAGTTCCTCGTTGCTAATCCACGCGCGGACCCATGCGGTGGCGTTGGGTGGGCCGTGAACATCTGCCGTGAAGACACCAGTTCGTTCGTTGGGAATTTCCAAACACACGTTGCTCAGGCGGTATTCGGTTGTTGGTTCAAACGAGTCTTTGAAGCTCGTGATTGGAACATCAGTTGGTGTTAGCATGAAGCTACTGGCGATGTGCAGTTTTGGTTCTCAACTTGGTGGCTTACTGAGAGCCAATCAATCGACACGTGTGAATTCTGCGTCGATGACCGTTGGGTCAGATTCTGGTTGGACTGATGTGGTGCCACCAGATGTGTGAACCGTGAACTTGGCGAGGGTTCGCTTCTTGAATGTCTCTACCGCCCACTTTCCGAAGCGGCCACGCACTTGTGGGATCAGGAACAGGAAGCCAAGACAGTCAGTGATGATGCCAGGTGTGATGAGCACTGCTCCGGCGAGCAGAATCATGACGCCATCGATGAGTTCTGGTCCAGGCGTTCTTCCGCCCGCCATCGACGAATGAATCTTGCGCCACGCGTTCATGCCCTGCATTCGGGCAAGTGTGGCTCCGACGAAGCCGGTTGCGAGAACCAGAGCAAGCGTGGCCGGAAGCCCGGTGGCATCCCACAGCCGGTTCAGAAGAACAAGCTCCACGGCGGGAACGACAACAAACAGGATGACGATGTAGTAGAACACAACAGAACTTCGCTGGAAGACAGTAGATCCTGGTGTCTAAACGGGTGGACCAAAGGATTGGTTCACGCGGACTTCAGACTTACGAGGTCGCACATCAAACATTGTTTCACTCTGGATGGCATTATCTACGTTGAAGCGCTGGTTTCTCCAAATTCCAGTCGCTTTTCATTGGTCGCAGTCAAAACGCTGAAAATCGCAGACGAACGCGCCGTTTGGTACCTGTCGTTGTGCAGGTGCGGTACAGTTTAAGGTGCTATTTTTTGACCGACTCTCCGGAGCACTGATGACTGACTCGCCCTCGAAGACTCCCGCCTCAACCACAGAACCTCCTGCATTGGTTCTGCGACTTGCCATCATGATGTTCCTTCAGTTTTTCGTCTGGGGGGCGTGGTATGTGTCGATGTTTGGATTCCTCGCCGAAAACGGCATGACCCTGATCAGCAACGGTCTGTCGTTCGATGCAGCGGCCTACACTGTGGCTCCGATTGCGGCGATCCTTGCACCATTGACGTTGGGCTTGGTTGCAGACCGCTTGATGAACACCGAACGCGTCTTGGCGATTCTGTTCCTGGTGGGAGCCGGCCTACTGTACATGGCCCCGTCGCTCGCCAGCGCCGGTGCGCCGGAGTCTTATCTTGGGCAGTTTAGTCATCCGTTTGTGCTTTGCTTGTTGGCCTACATGATTTGCTTCATGCCGACTCTGGGACTGACGGCCAGTTTGTCGTTCTCTCATTTGAGTAACGGTGAGAAGCAGTTTCCGGTTGTTCGCGTTCTTGGAACCATTGGTTGGATTGTTGGGAACTGGGCGATGTGGGGCGGGCGGCTGTTTACTGGTCAGTCCGAAAAACTGGCGGAGTCGCAGGCTACTTTGAATACCGCGTTAGAAGCATCTGGCGATGACCGTGGTGCGATCGATGCCGCGTACGCCGCGTTCAACAATGTCATTTCGTTCTCTGACAACTCAGCCTACATGTTTACCGCCGCAGCGATTGCTTCAGCGATTCTTGGTGTTTACTGCCTGACATTGCCTAAGACGACTCCACCCGCCAAGGGCGAACCGATCTCACTTGGCAAAGTCCTGGGCGTTGATGCGTGGGCAATGCTAAAGAATCCTGCATTCGCTGTGTTCGCGATTGCGTCGTTCCTTATCTGCATTCCGTTGGCCGGCTACTACGCCAAGGGGTACGGGTTTGTTAGCGAGATGGGAGTGACGTTATTCGGTTCCAGCACCGGAGCCATGAGTACCGGTCAGATGAGCGAAATTTTCTTCATGCTCGTCATGCCGTTTTGTTTTGCTCGACTTGGAGCCAAATGGATGTTGGGCATTGGGATGCTGGCTTGGGGTGTTCGCTATGGAATCTGGGGTTGGGCGTACGGTCAGGAAGGACCAATGCTGACCGGCCCTGTTTTCATCGGCATTCTGCTGCATGGAATCTGCTACGACTTCTTTTTCGTGACGGGTATGATTTACACAGACAAGAAAGCCCCAGAAGCTGTGAAGGGGCAGGCTCAGTCGCTGGTCGTCATGTTAACGCAGGGCCTTGGACTTGGTCTTGGAGCACAGTTGTTTGGCTGGTGGACTGCGAAGTGCACGACGAACGACGTCCTGGACTTCTCCACATTTTGGTACGTACCAGCGGGATTTGCGGTGGCTGTTATGGTCGTGTTCCTCGCCACGTTCTGGGACAAGGACGAGGCTCCGATCGAGCAGAATTCTGGAAGCTGATCCGGCCAAGAGATCTGTAGGATGGACATTCCTGTCCGTCGTCACATAGCAAGTCTTAGAGTTCGAATCTGATTCGGGCGAAGTCCAGCGGGCTTCGAAACGGTTCTACTGCTTCAGTGAAATCGTTTCGAGGTCCCGGACTTTGATCAGGTCTGCATTCCACTTCGGATTGTTGAACCGATCGCCTTTGACACCCATCGCGAAATTGACGTGCCGCTCTAGGTCAAATGAACCGACAGCTTCCAGATAGGCGAGAATCTTTCCGGTCGGAGCGAGTAGCACGTATTTCGGTACATCAAGTTCCGTTGAACGCATAATGATGCCGGCTCCGACGTACTTGGGGTGACGGCGAGGCACTCGGGTCATGCCGGGGGGGACCGGTTCTCGATCGACTTCTACCGGCTGCTGGCGTGGATCGAACACGGGTGAGGCCGGGCCAGCTTTGCGATTCGGATTCCCGGCGATTGGTTGCTTTTGTTCCGGGACAATCGGCACCGTACCCGCCATGCGTGGAGCAGGGAAAGACTGACCGCCGTTTCCGTTACCCGCTGGAGCTGGTTCTGGAGGTCGCGGAACGTTGCCCGGTGGAGGCGTCGGCGACGGTTCAGGCAGCGCGGGTGGAACGCGGAGTCCGGGGCCATTCATTGGTGGTTCAGTGCCACCAGGCATTGAAGCCGAGTAGACGGACGGTGTTCCACGAGGTGGGGCTGGAAGAATCTCAGTTGCCGGTGGGGCGGCTCCGGTTGTTCCCGATGCCATCTGCGCGAGTTGTCTGTCGCGCTGCGCGGTGGCGCTGGCGAGAGTTGCGAAGTCGTCGTAACGTCGTTTTCTCTTGAGCTCTCGCTTCAGAGCGGGGAGACGCATATCAACTTTGTTCGCGATCGATGGATGAGAAGCATTCTGCTTCAGGTTCATGTAGCCAGATTCCAGTTGAGCGAAATTCCACTGGGCGATTGGCTTGCGAATGATAGACCGGAATAGGTTGTCGAGTTCTTGCAGCTTCGCCTGATCGGCTGCC
>JBGCDN010000406.1:0-12631 GCA_045105495.1 Planctomycetaceae bacterium | reverse complement strand
TTCTCCATCGCCTTTAAAACAATCCAATCCAGCTCTCGTTGCACAATTCTTTTGAACCGTGAATGCTCCGGGCGATCTGCTGTCGGTGCGTCGATCACCTCAGTGGTCTCTGACAATCGGCTGCTGGGCCTTGGCGGATTTTCTTCACGGATGATTCGGAGCATCTCATCCCAAGCGACAGAGCGCAATCGCTGCTTGTCGAATGGGGGACTGCCAGTCAGCAACTCGTAGAGAAGAACACCAAGGGAATAGATATCGCTACGGGTATCGACGTCTGGCTGGTTGAGCTGAGATTGCTCGGGGCTCATATATTCGAACGTGCCGACAATTTGCCCAAAGCCCGTGAATACCGTTAGGTCAGACAACGCATGATCGATGGCCTTGGCAATTCCGAAGTCGATGACCTTTGCCGTCGGCCGGCCATCGTATTCGGCGACCAGCACATTGGACGGCTTGATGTCCCGATGAATAATTCCCTTCTGATGCGCGTGTTGAATTGCGTGGCATACCGGTACGAATAACTCAAGCCGTTGCTGCGCCGTCAAATGGTGGCGATCGCAGTAGTCTGTGATCGGTTCTCCATGCACCAATTCCATGACGAAATAAGGCCGACCTTGTTCCGTTGCGCCTGCATCGAGAACAGCCGCGATATTTGGGTGGTTCATCACCGACAGCGCCTGACGTTCGGCGTCGAACCTGGCGATGACCTGTCGTGTGTCGACACCGGGCTTAATCACCTTCAGAGCGACTTTTCGACGAATTGGTTCTAACTGCTGGGCCATGTACACGACGCCCATGCCGCCGTGCGCGATTTCTTCCAGCAGTTCGTATGGCCCAATTGCTTCTCCGGGACTAAGCGTCGGAGCTTTGGGAACCAAAGAGTGATCAAGCAGCAAGTCAGTCTGACAATCCGCGTCAAGCAACGCTCTCACCTGATGGCGAAGCTTCGGATCCGGACAGATTCGCTCCAGCATCTGCAGCTGGCGATCCGGTGGCTCGGCAGCCACGAGATCGAAAACTCGTTCCAGCTCTTCGATGCTCGAAGCATCGTTCCTGGCGTTTGAATCGCTCGCGTTGGATGAATCAGTCAATGTTGGTAAGCCGTTGTTCGAGACTCAGGCCAGCGGTTCTTACGCGACATTTACTTGAAGAACCCGTCACGATTGTTCCTGCATTCTGGTCTTCAACCACGCCCGGGCAAACCGCCAACGACGTTCGACTGTCGAGAGACTCACGTCCAGAACCTCCGAACACTCCTCGCAGGTCAGACCCGAGAAGAATCTTAGCCGAACGATCTCAGCGTTCTCTTCCGAAACGGTCTGAAGCTCTGTCAGTGCTTCGTCGAGTTCCAGCAAATCGGTCTCCCATTCCTTCTCCGGCAGACTAATACCAGTGAGAGCCACCTGCGCCGCATCGCCACCACGTTTCGCGCGGCCGCGGGTTCGGGCGGCGTCAACCAGGATTCGTCGCATCGCTTCCGCTGCGACTCCGTAGAAATGTCGCCGGTCTCTCCATTCGCTTCGCTGACTGGAAAGCTTGAGGTACGCCTCGTTGACCAATGCGGTCGTTTGCAGAGACTTCTCCCGGTTCTCGCCCAACAATCTGTTCTTGGCAATCGCCTTCAAATGCCCGTAAACGACCTCGTACAACTCGTCCTGGCGTTCCGGTCCGGAATGGAGCAATCTTGTAAGATCATCCGGCTGTTGGCTTTGATTTTCCGTGTTCATCCGAACTTCCCCAGCGATGCGGGCAGACGTTGTATCCTACGCTCGGCGTCAAGACCTTGGAAAGTGGCTTGCTCGAGCGCAAGGGATCAATTGCCATAGCGCACAGCGGTGTACTGACGTTTGCTCGAAGAAATTCGAAAATACGTGAAGGGCAGCCGAGTTCGACGACGCGTAACAACCCAGCACCGGCCCCACCTCGTACCTGATATCGTACATATACCGGTCGAAAGCTTCTTGGCAGCATCACAGCAGGACAATTCATGAGAGCCCTGAACCTTCTCACCATCGGCGCGTTGTTTGCGGTTTTTGTTTGTAAGGCCAATGGTGACGAACCTAAACCGGTTCACAAACTACCTGGCCGCGGACGGACACTGATTGAGGCAGAAGACTACTCAGCCGTTAGCAAAGATTTTCCGTACGCTGTTGAACACATTGATCCATCGATAGGTCTCCCACCCGCTGGATCGACGGCGAGAAAGACTCGAATACCGTGCTCTTGCGGCTCGGCATTTTGCAAAATCAGCGGCAAGAAGCACCTTGGTTTCTTCTGGGCGAACTCATCATTCGAGCTGGATCTCGATGTCAGCAAGCTGTTGAACTATCACCTTTCGCTCCGCACGGCGTCGCCAGAAGGGACGAAGCTTGAGGTATGGTCAGCTGGTTCGAACGGCGTTGACACCAAACTGGCGTCGATCGAGATCCCAGGAACCGGAGCGTGGTCGTCATACACGAAGACCAAGGACGTCGTTTTGACGTTGCGACCCGGCAAGCAGACCTTGCGGTTCGTTAATCGAGGCAATGCCGGCGCGAATGTCGACTATCTGACGTTTACAGCGGGCGCCCTCGACGACCTGGTAACGTATCGTCCAAAAGCAAACAACGGCCCAACCACGAATCCGCTGAAGGGATTTAGTTCAGGCTGGTGGCGAGAAGACGACTATGCATCGGTCGGTTTTCAGTACCTTGAATGGGGGAAGCTGGAACCAAAAGACGATGCCTTCGACTGGGACGCGGTCGAAGAGGTTCTCAATCGAGCGGGAACAAAAGACAAGCATGTGATTCTTCAATTTGCTGTCGATTGGGATTACAGCAACCCTGTCGACAAGGACTATCGCGGCCCGAAGTGGCTACTGGATCGCGTCGGTGAACACCGAGGCACAGCAGATCCTGAAGACCCCAACAGCCGCCAGATGCGCGCGACTCGATACAACAATCCGGTTTTCATTGCGGAAGCCAAAGAAGCGATCGAAGCACTTGTCGGACGGTACAAGAACGACCCTCGCATTTTCGTGATTCAGGTGGGCGTGCTCGGATTCTGGGGGGAATGGCATACGTTCCCACGAACAGACTGGAGCCCGACGGACGAGACCAAAGCTGAGATTCTTCAGTCGTATATGGACAGCCTTGGCCCGAACGGCCTGACGCAGGTCCGTTACCCAAACGAACCGATCAACAAGCCTCAGCATCGCATGGGCTACACCAACGGAAGCGCGGTTCCGACGCCTCACGGATACAAATTCGGCAAAGCGATTGCGGAGAGCAAGCTGTGGAAGAACGGCCCTGTCCATGGGGAATGGCCTCCCAATGTCACGGATGAATTCTGGAAGAAGTTCTTCCTAACCGACGAAGGTGACCGCTTTATTCAGCAGGCCCGGTACAGCACTTTGCTGGTACCAGAGAATAAAGAGATTGCATCAAGGCTGGCGAGTTGGAAGCCGGAAGGACGGTTCCTCACCATGCACCAGAAGATGGGCTACAGCTTTCGTGTCGATGCGGTCCGACACCTGCCGATCGCAAACCAGTCGGGCACATTCCATGTCGAAGTTGATTTGAAGAACACTGGCATGGCTCCCTTCTACAAGAAGTGGAACGTGCAACTTGCGGTGCTCGAGACGAAGACTGGTGAGGTCGCAGGTAGCGTCAGAAACATTAACACTGATCTGCGGAAAATGATGCCGGGCGATTCAGCAACACTCTCGACCGTCCTCAACGCGAAACTCGACCCACGCCGTCGGTATCAGCTTGGGCTTCGAATTGTCCAACCCGGTGCTGACCTCAAGAAATCCGAAGTCTGGCCACTAAGCCCGCGAAACACTTACGTGGTTCTATCGAACGAGTTGTCAGTAATTGACGGTGTTTGGAATGAAGGCGATCACGCTCTGAAAGGCGGATGGAATCTCCTCAACAAAATCCAGCCACGACAGCCACAGGGACCGGATCGACTTGATACTGAATCAAGCCGACTCTTTCCTTTCGAAGGCTCGTTCCGACCAGCTCGTGACGACAACCGTTAAGAAGCTTTCGACGGCATCAAATTGCACGCAACGTCGTGCGGCTAAGAAAGTCCTTGTGAAGATGAGAGCGCGTCAATCGACTAACCGCGCACGATCGAGTTGCGGAGCAACGGCAGATGCTGATCGATAACTCAGCTGTTGCCGCTCCGCGGCTTGATATCACCATCCACGAATTCCTCGGACTGAAGTCCGAGGCTATCACATTTCGTCGCTCCGCGACTTAAGACGCGCTCTCTCTTTTTCGGGAGGATCTATTTTGATTAGTGCGTCCCACTCGCTGAAGCCGACGCAGTGCCGGCTCGCGTCTTACATTCGCGTCGCGCGATAGGCTTGCCAAGGCTTCGCAAACTACTTCTGCGAATGGCAAATTTTTTCTCTGAATATGTGAAGGCAAAACGGCTCTCCCGACGCGGAAGGCTTTGTGATCGCGATTCTGCGACCAATCCCTTCTCACCTCCTTTTCTGGAGCCCGGATAAATGTCTCTCTTCGACGCGTTGAAAACTTCTGCCGAGCAGGCTCGCACTTCATTGGGGCAGGCTCTTCACTTCAGTGGCCGCTCGGCAGGGTGCAAACGACGGAAACAAAATCGCTCCGCCGACAGCTCGGCGAATCTGGAATCGCTTGAGCAACGGATGTTGCTAACAACCACTGCCATCAACGACGGCAATTGGTCTGACGCCAATACGTGGGACAACGGCGTTCCCGATGAAGAAACACCAGCGATCGTTGCTCACGGAGTCACAGTCGAGCTGAACGGAGTTGATCACTTCGCGAAAGAGACCGTTGTTCATGGCAAGCTGGTTGTCCCGGAGAATTTCGAGGCTCCAACAGAGGTTGCCGACGGTCGGATGAAGCTTTACGTCAACGGCCAGCTTGCCGGTGACGCCCCTGCATCGCAGCTTTGGAAGCACAACAACGGAGCGGGTATTGGCGGCATCTACAACAACACCATGACGCACCGCGGTATCGTCCGAAACAAGAACTCGCGCTTCGCGGACTACGAAGGAAGCATCGCCAAAGTAGCCACCCACAACCGCGCTCTGACCGGCGACGAAATCGACGCGCTGTATGCAGAGAGCCGAGCTACAAAGGACGCTGTCCCGTTGGAGGATATCGCTTCTCTCTGGATGTTCCGGGAAGGCACAACCGTTGCCAAGGATACAGCAGCTGGCGACAGAAAGACTGACAACGGCGTGCTGATGGGCGATGCAGTAACCACCGGCGATCTTGTTCTCGATGGCGACGGAGACTTCGCTGCGATCAGGAATTCTGTCGACCTGTCCGCTGGAGTGTTCCAGCAAAAGACCATCTCTTTGTGGTTCAAAGCCGACAACACAGATGGCACGCAGATGATCTACGAGCAAGGTGGGCACATTCGCGGATTGAATGTCTATCTCGAAGGCGACACCCTGTATGCGGGTGGGTGGAACCGGCCTGGGCGTGAAAGTGGCTGGCAGGGCGATTGGATTTCTCAGCCGGGAATCGTGGCGGGGGAATGGAACCACGTGGTCCTGACTCTGGACGCTGAGTCTACGGACAAGTCATTGACGACTCGGTGGATGCACGTGAACGGTGGTGGCGAATTCATCGTTGGTTCAGAAACTGATCGATTCGACGAGGGCACGTTCACACTCAACTTGACCGGCACCGATACACAGCACGATCCGGTAGTCCCCATGCGAATGGGCAACGGAATGGTCATGCAGAGGACCCTGACCAACAACGATGGTTTCCTCATGACAGGCATGGGAGGTCGAGTTCAGTTTGTTGGTGAAGAGAAGCTGAGCTTCACGAAGCTGGACGCCACCGTCGAATCGGGCGCGACGTCCATCGTTGTGGCGAATGTCATCGAACGGAACTTCAATGCGGATAGCGACATCGTTACGTCTGCGGCTGACGATGGCGAACTGAATTGGGAAGTTGGCGACGAAATCGTGATCGCCAGCACTTCGTACGACTATACAGGAGAAGAAGTTCGCACGATTGACGCCATCGTCGATAACGGCGACGGCACCAGCACGCTGTCGTTCACAGAACCGTTGGAACACCGACACTATGGTGAAATTGAAACTTACAACGAAAGCGACGTGCCAGGTGTTCAACCTCGTTCAATCGACATGCGAGCCGAGGTGGCATTGCTGAGCCGCAACATCAGAATTCAGGGACAGCAGTCTCAGGATACCGATGTTGAATTCGGCGACCGTGGCAATCTTCTGACCACCGACCGAATCGCGGCGAACGGTTTAAGTGACGCAGAGAAGGCACAGCTTCCCGAATTGCAGGTCGCCAATGGTGTCGGTGGGCACATCATGTTCATGCCGGGGTCTGGTGAGATTCTGGTCGACGGTGTGCAGTTGGATGGGCTAGGGCAATCGAGCCAGAAAGGGCGTTATCCGATTCACTGGCACTTGGGTGGCGATCGAACCGGCGATGTCTTCCGCAATTCATCTGTGACGAATTCCAACAATCGTGGAGTCACGATTCACGGTACAAACAACCTGAACATCGAAGGCGTTGTCGTCCATGACGTCCATGGTCACGGGTTCTTCTTTGAAGATGCCGTTGAGACCGGCAACGAACTGGTGGGGAACCTGGTACTAGGTGTTCACGCTGTCGGCGGGAAAGACTTCGGTTTCTATCAGCCAGGCACGACGGACCCATTCGTCGTCGACACTCATGATTCCGTTCAGGAGAACCGATCACGCTTCAGTAGTTCCGCCGCGTACTGGATTACGAATCCCAACAACACCTTCATCGGCAACATCGCCGCAGGAGCCGGCGATCAGCGAGCCGACAGGGACCCCGCTGAAAGTGGCATTAATCCTGACAAAGCTCCCGAAGCCGGCACAGGATTCTGGTACGCGATTCCCCGAACTGCCATCGGCGAATCGTCTCTAAATCCTGACTTCGAAGACTATCACCCGATCTTTGAACAGTTCGGGCAGTTCGATCACAACACGTCTCACACGACGGCGATCGGGCTAAACTTCGATCGAGGCAGCGACATTGAAGACGCCAACTTAAACAGCGACGTCGACTTTGATGCCATCCATCTGGCCAACGACTATAAGCCAACGGTGTTGAGCGACCCGTCCGATCCGGATTCACAACGACTGGTCACCGTTAACTTTGTCAACAACTTCACGAACTACAAAGCATCAGAAGCGGCCACCTACCATCGCGGTGAGAAGAACACGATTCTGTATCGCAACCTGCGAGTTGCGGACAGCTACAACGGACCTTGGGCGGTTTCTGAAACACGATTCGACAACAGTCTGTATGTTGGCCACAGCCGTGGTAACTCGGGCGATCAAACAGCCGAAGTGGGTGGACCACGACTCTACGACGGTGCTGGTCGCCACGAAGGTGCTCATTTTGCCGGCTTCGCTGCGGACTCTGCTTCAACGTTTCAGGTCGAAGGCAGTTCGTTCGGCCCGACCATGTATCACGTCTTCCCGCGAGTCTCGTTTGAGGCTGACGGAACCTACGACCACATGGCTCATGCCATTTCCGATTTCTCGTCACAAGACGCCGATCGTGGACACAATCTGGGAGCACCACAGCAGTGGATCAAAGCGGCGATCGATGTCGACGGTTCGCTGACTGGCCCAGCTGGTGGGGGAGCCGGCTACAGCATCGTGCCGAAGGTAGATTTTCTTGTCGATGACAACGACAAAGCAATCACACCCGACGGCTGGGACGCTTACCTGACTGACGACGTGTACGCTCGCATTCGAATCGAAAACAACGACGACGGTAGCGACGTCAACTTGTTTCCCGGCGGAAGTGAAGACCCATTCATCGTCTTTACTGCAGACGATGGCGATCAGCTATTCGTCAATTCGGGTCAGAATCTCGGTAACGGATCGTGGACACAAGTCGCTGCGAAGGCAGACGACGAAGGCCCGATTGAAAGCACCTTCACGGTTGAATTCGGCATGGACGGCGTGCCAGAAGGTGGCTTCGTGCTGAACATGAAGAACCAGGACGGCGGCTGGATTCGGATGAACCGAGATCTGGAGCGTCGAGTCAACAGTGCTCGCATCGTGCTGAAAGTGGCATCTGCTGCCAACTACACACCGGAAGGTCTTCGAGAAGTCTCAGACATCACTCAGCTTCGGGCGGAACGATCTGAGAACGTGTTCTACCGTGACACTGCGAGTGGAAGCTTGTACTTGAACACGGGTATCAACGACGAACAGGACAAGATCCGCATCGCTCCGACAGGTGACGCTTTACAAACACCGACGGCAGCTCGCACGGTTCAGTTCGGCACCGTGATTGAAGCGGAAGCCTTCGACAACGGCGTTGATGGAATCGCCTTCCACGACAGCGACGGAGAAGTGGATGTTGTTGATGGCAAGGTCGTCGACATTCAGGACGGAGAATGGTTGGAATACACGGCTGCCATCGCAGGCGGAGCTTACAGCCTGGGAGTCAACGTATCTGCTGCTGAAGCGGGAGGAAAGATTCGAGTGCTCGCAGCAAACGACAACTCAGCCGGCTACTTGCAGGAACTCGGCACGATTGATGTTCCTGTCACCGAAGACGGAGAATTCGAAACAGCGTGGTTAGACGGTGTTGATCTCGCGTTTGCCGAAGGCCCGGATTCTGTCATTCGACTGGCATTCGAGGGCGGAGGCTTTGAAGTGGATTCCGTGGAATTCTCTGCTCCACTTAATCAAACCACCTACAACGATATGGAACGCAGTATCACGACGGCAGCACCAACCCGAATCGAACTCGAACAGTTTGACGAAGGCGGTGAAGGAGTCGCCTATCACGACACCACGGCCACCAACGATCTGGAAGGCAACGACTACCGGACAGACGAAGGTGTCGAAGCCACGTCCACTCAGATCACCAATCAGGTGTTCGATGGCGAATGGTTGGAATACACAACTGACATCGAAGCGGGAATCTACGACATCTCCCTCGGCAAGAACTGGGGAGGCGATGACGCGGGTGTCCGCGTACTGATCGGTGATTCCAACTCCGCCACGGAATTCACTGAGCTGGGTGAACTGATCGGATCGGGCGACGCTCTGACTCTCCAGAATGTCGACCTCAGCCAATGGGAAGGCCTTGGGCGGGTCATCCGGGTTGAAATCGTCGGCAACTGGATGGGCCTGGACTGGTTAGATTTCACTCCACGAAACTAACCGCGTCCAACAGTTCGAGGGGCCAGAATGCGTTCTGGCCCCTCGTTCAGTTGGGCTATAAGTATCTTGTCCGCAAACCACTCTTGCTCAAATGGGTGTGACCATCCGTAACTAACCGAGGGAAGTGAAAAACTACGTTCCCAGTGTCTTCGCAAACTCAGACATCGTGTGCAGTACCGATGCAGATTCGTCTGTGATGCTAATCAGTTTGCCGTAGTCACTGGCTGCCGAAAGTTGAGCCAGCAGCGGGTAGACCGGCTTACGATACTTCCAAAAGTCTTCACCAAAGAAGACCATTGGGCTTGCGTGTTCGAAAGTCTTGTAGCGATTCTGAGCTGCGTCTTGAAAGACTTCCTGGATCGTCCCTTCGCTACCCGGCGTAAACACAACCCCGCAATTCGCAATCGCCAGAAGCCCTTCTTCACGGACACTATTGGCAAAGTACTTTGCGATCTTTGTCGCGAAGGGAGTTGGTGGTTCATGACCATACAACCACGTTGGAATCCCGAGGCTTTCGCACGCTGTTTCCGAAGTAAGAGGGAACTTCTCGATCACTTTGAACGCCGCGTCCATCCACTGATTGATCGGATCGTAGCCCGGAGCCATCGACAACATCTGAACCGCTTCCTGAAGTTCTGAATCGTCACGCTCTGCAAACCAAGCCCCGACATGCGTCGCTTCCATGGCTCCTGGCCCACCGCCGCTGATCGTGAGAAAGCCAGCGTTTCGAAGATCACGAGCCAGCCGCGCGACGTTCAGATAGGTGCCCAAACTGCGTGGCATGGAATGGCCTCCCATGATCGCGACCACGTTCCGGCCCTGAATGAACTCCTGCAGTGCGTCAGTGATTCCATGGTCGTGCAGGCGGCGGAGCAGGGTGACAACAACATCATCCGCTTGCGCCTTGCCTTGCGTGACGTACTCCGAATAGCAACGACCATCCAGCGTCTTGCTGTGCGCGTCGGGGTCGCCAATCGTGTAGCCACCAAGCAGTTCTTCCGGCGTATACAACGAACTTCGAAACGGCTTGAACGAAGCACCATTCAAACTTGGAAGGATGACGGGCGATTCGAATAGCGCCAGCGTCTCCGGGTTCGCCGAGCAACCCAACAACACGTTGTGTTGTAGTCGAGCGGCCCGAAGGTCTTCTGTGATTTCAGAAAGATTGATGGACTGGAACACCGCATGACTCAGGTCACTGGAACCCTGCAGATGGTTCCGAACTTCCTTAATCGTTTCAAACTCAGTTCGCTTCATTTTGCCCTCAACAGTTGCCGCGCGCAAGACTTCGTATTGGACTCGCGCTTTTCGGATGCCTGACCGATCATCAATCAATGATCGACGAGGCGGCATCCTGGAAGGTTCGGCACGAACTTTGAAGGGACTACGTGTGTGCGGCTCTTAGCCGGATTATGAACCGAAACAGCCACTCGTCGAAAATCGACCAGTGGCTGTGTTATCGCAAAGAGCTGGTTTGAGTGACGTTCGCCGTGACGCAATCACCGCGAGCGAGCCTGCGTTATGCTTTTGGCCGCAGTGCTATCAGCGAACACGAAGGGCCGCCCATCGACGGCACGAAGCGGCCGACTCGATATCGCAGCAGGTATTGCATGTAGCCATACCAGCGGTAGATCGCGTTGGGACTCGCAGGTTTTCCTGAGCGCGACTTTGGCTTCGGAAAGAATCGGCTAAACACAGAGTTCCCAATCGTGCTCAAAACAGTCCCCGGGAACAGATTGAACTTATCCCGATGAACAACCTCCAGCCCCGCGCGATCGAAAAGTTCGCAGAGTGCATCCCAGCTGTAAATCCATGGGTGTTGCGGATAGCCGACTTCGCCAATCCACTGATACCACTGGTCACTCAAACCACCGAAGGCTGCGGCTTCAAAGCACAAGAACCCATCCGGTTTCAGCAAACGTTTCATTGCTTTCAACGATCGCACCGGATCGGCGAAGTGACTCATGAGATCGACATGGAACACGGCGTCAAACTGAACCGGTCCTAACTGTGTCTCCTCCACCATGGATCGTTCGTTCGGAATCCCCATCGCTTCGACGCGTTCCGCACACGTTGCATTTGGTTCAATCGACTGAACGTCATAGCCGGCGTCGCGAGCCATCTTCAGCGTGAACCCGGGACCGGGTCCAACTTCCAACAGGTTCCCCTTCCGACCAAGCAGCTTTTTGAACATGCGCTCGATAAATCGAAATCGTAACTTCGCCGGGAACGCGTAGTAGGTTTCGACATGGAAGTCGTGGGTTGCTGCGAGTCCTTCTTCGCCCGGCCACGGATCCACGTAAACAACTCCGCACTTGCAGTGACGGCCAACGTATCCGTTTTCTTCAGCGACAATCTTGTCGCCGGACGAACCACAAAGCAGACAGGCTCCCGGACGTTCTTCGCTGACAGCAAAGCTAGCAGAGGAGGTTTCGACGGGAGCAATTACAGGCGGGGCAGGCTTGGACTGAACAGCAAGACTCATGACATCATCCTTGATGGCAGAAATTCGGAAACGAACAGAAGAGGGGTCGTTGAGGCGAGAAGCAGTGAGAAGAAACGCGGTGCCGAAGATTCCTTCCGCAGCACCGCGTTCAATTGACAGAAATCTAATCCGCAAGCGCGCTGACTTGCGGGGCGTGTTGGCGAGCTACAAACTTGTCCGACCTTGCGGCCAACATTCGAGTCAGCCGTCGCGCTGCCTGAGACACAGCGCCTTCAAGCTGCATGTGTCGAGCAGAACAAACGAGTGGAGCTCCGTGATGCGTGAGTGTCACATTCAACACACATCGCTTGTCACGCCCACCCTTTGGACCATTCACATTTTCGAGTGTCGTATGAACCTTGGCGACCTCGTCGGAGAACCGGTGCAGGGCAACGTCGAGGCGGTCATTGACGGTCTCACGAGTATCCGAACTGACGTGAAGACCTTTCGCATGAATGAAGAAGTCCATGATGATTCCTTGGAGAGTTAGGTGTTTGTGTGCTGATTGCGAATGTGATTACTCCAACTCGCAAGCCTCGTGCCACTCGCACAAATCTGCCCGAAACAGGCCCTGAACCGCAGATTTCCCGCGAAACGACCGCATGATCCGCAAAGCACAGCACGCACACTCCATCAAGAAAGCGCGCCTCAGCGACTCAGTCGCGCGCTGTGACGCACGTCGTGTAGTGCCGTTCGCAAAAAGAAACACTCACTCAAGCCATGGCTCCAGTCGGGCGTCTCTCGCAACCTCAACCAGCGCATCAAACAACGCACTCGCGGCGAACAGACCTGCGACAACCACCATCCCAACGCCGCTGCCGCACCCGGTGAAGCGGAACGCTTCTTCCTAGATTTCGTCGCCGATGTTGTAGCGATCGATCAGTCGATAGAGTTTTCGGCGATGGATACCAAGCACACGTGCGGCTTGTGCTTTGTTGCCGCGTTCTTTTTTCAAGACTTCA
>JBGCDN010000405.1:0-3630 GCA_045105495.1 Planctomycetaceae bacterium | reverse complement strand
AAACGACACCGCCCCGCAAGTGATCTCTACACCGGCGGACATCACCGCCCAGTTTCAGTCGAAGGGGGACATTGACCGCTTCGAGTTCACCGCTTCGAAAGGGCAGGCGTACGTGATCGAAGTCATTGGTCAACGCCGGATTCCGACACTGGACCCATGGTTCATCCTCGAACAGGTTCAGATCGACAAGCCCGGAAAAGAGACAACCAAGCGACTCACAACACAAGACGATACCGCAACAAACATCGGCGGAAATGATTTCTGGACCGCAAACGCTGACCCCCAATTTCGCTTCACCGCTCCCGCGACTGGTCGGTATCGATTGTCGGTCCGTGACCGGTACAACGAATCACGCGGTGATCCGAGCTTGGTGTATCGAGTTGTAATCCGCCCCGGGCGTCCGGATTTCCGCCTTATTGTGTTGACGGCAAAGCCTGCTGCCGCTGCCGGCCAACCAGTCGACCAAGGTGGATTCGCCATTCGTTCCGGCGGGAACGCTGAAGTCGATGTCATGATCATTCGCCGCGACGGATTTGCCAAACCAGTTCGAATCCGTGCCGAGAATCTTCCACCCGGTGTTCGCTGCGACGATGTTTGGCTGGACAAGAATCAATCCCGAACCAAGCTGGTCCTAACCGCCAGCACTGGATCGCCGATCGGCAGCCAACCGATTCGGATCGTTGGCGAGACGGTTGGTTCCTCACCGGTTGCTCGAATCGCCCGCACGGCGACCGTAGTCAGACGTACGCCTGGCGCTTCGCAGTCGCGGCTTGCGAACGATGCAGTGTTGTCAGTTCTTCCACACACGCCGCCGCTCCAGCTTCAGTCGGAAATCAATGAGATCACGGCAAATCAGTCGCAGCAGATCCTGGTTCCTTTGAAGCTAGCGAAGCGGAACGGATTTGATGCGAACGTCAACGTGACATTCACCGGGCAACCAGCCAACGTTGAAGCCGAAAACAAGCCCATTGCGAAGGGACAGAACGAAGGTCTATTTCGAATATTCCTGAAGAACAATACACCGCCCGGCACCTACACGATTATCCCACGGGGCACGGCTGCCGTCCCGTTTGTCAGAAACGTGGGGCTACTTGAACGAGCCGCAACAGCCCACGCTCCGTTTGTCGCCAAAGCGCAGGCCGCGACCAAGGCCGTCGCCGACGCGAAGACGATGGCTGGTTCCAAACAGACCGCCCTCACCAACCTCAAGAAGCAGAGCGAGACGTTCTCCCAACAACTGACTGCCGCACGACTGACGATCGCTGAGTCACAAAAAGCTATGAAGACGTCCGAATCGCAGCTCGAACAGACCAAGGCTCTGCTGACGAATCAGACACGGATCAGAACCATCCGCAACTCTGTCGCTAAGTCGCTTCAAACCGCAGCGACAGCGATTGCAAATGACAACACACTCGCTGCCGACGTTCGTGCAGCACGGGAACTGGTTTCGTCCGCAGACAAAGCAATCATCGAAACCAAGGACAAGATCACTACGGCGCAGAAGCTAATCGCTGCGCTCGGGGAAAAGGTCCGAACTGCCAGCAATACTGTGAAGTCTCTCGAGCCTCGCGTGAAGGAGGCTTCGATGAAAATCCAGCTCGCTGAGGCACAAGTTCAAACCGCGATGGCAGCGTTAAAGGCTTCTGAAGAACAGCTTGCTCAGGCCAACAAAGAGAAGACCGAAGCTGACAAGACGCTGAAAGCAATTCAGGACAAGAACAAGCCGCAGAACATCAACGTTTACGAACCATCGACGCCAATTGTGATTCACGTGAAGAAGTCACCGTTGGCCATCGCTGCAACCGTCCCCAACGGCGGCAACATCAAGCGAGGACAGTCTCTTGAAGTAGCGATCAAACTAAACCGCAAGGGATTCCAAGGTCCTGTTCGAGTTCTCTTTCACTGTCCGGCAAGTGACGACGTCCACGCGTCTCCAATTGTCATCGCTGGCAATACCATCAGCGGATCGCTCCAACTCAAAACCAAACCAGATGCCACAAAGAGCATTCTGACCAATTGCGTCATCCGCGCGGAGTTCGAACAGGGGCATGCGTTCAAAGTGGATGCACCCATCAAGATACAGGTGCAAGAATGATTCGATGTATCGCGATCGTCCTAAGCGCCTTGCCCATCCTCGCGCAGGATGAGTCTATTCAGCCGGCTCCCCTATCGCTCAGTCGCCCCGTCGAATTCACTCAAGACGTGCTACCGATCTTTCGGAAGAACTGTCTGGCTTGTCACAACTCGACGACCAGTGAAAACGATCTGATCCTTGAGTCAGCGGAACTGACGATTAGAGGTGGCTTGGAAGGTCCCGGCATCATCCCAGGGAAGCCGAAAGACAGTCTCGTCTATCAACTGGCCGCACGATCTTTAGAACCAGTCATGCCGCCGCTTCCCAATGATGTTCAAGCCAAATCGCTGACACCAACAGAGCTCGGAATTCTCCGCCAATGGATCGTGGACGGCGCGAAGAGCGGAGCTTCGGCATCAGCGGCAATTGCATGGCAACCAATCAATCCGCAATTGAAAGCAGTCTACGCAACCGCCTTCGACCCACTGTCAGGCACAGTTGCCGCCAGCCGCGCCAATACGATCACGATGTATGGACTGGGTCGGAACCGCGAAATTGGACAGTTGATTGACCCTGCTCTCGCTCCGTCGTTAGCAGCACATCGTGATGTCGTACAATCACTGGCGATGAGCCCCGACGGAACGACCCTGGCTTCCGGAGGCTACCAGGTCGTGAAGCTGTGGCGACGTCAGTTTGTGCAACGAGTTCTCGAATACAGACAGCCGATCAGTCATTTCACGATGTCCGATGATGGCAGGATCGCGGCCACCGGAACCGACCACGTTATCCGAGTTCATACGTCGACTGAGACCAAACCACGCCTCCTCGAAGGCCACAAGGCCCAAATAACGGCAACAGCATTCGGACCGAACCAAAACGTATTTTCCATCGACAAATCCGGCACCTTGCTGGCTTGGTCTCGCGAGGGGAAGCAAGTTGCAAAGCTGCAAATCGAAGCCAACGCCACTGCGCTGCTTGCAAATGAAAAGCGGGTTGTCGTGGGAACCGAAGACGGCCGTCTCATAACAACGTCCGCAGATCTAACAGCCGTTGTTCGTGACTTTCGGCTTCATGGCTCGCCCATATCCAAACTCACTCAAGGCCCCTCAGCAGATCGCATCTATGCGACCACGGGCGACAACAAGGTCCTTGAATGTGATGTGGCAAACTGGAAGATCGTGCGCACACTTCAAACCGATGGCTCGATCTATGAGTTGGCGGCATCGCCCAGCCACGACCGCCTTTCTGCAGTTGTTCAGTCTGGAAAGGTATTTATCTGGGATTGCAAAAGCGGGAAGCAAGTCGCCGTCTGTTCCGCGAACAAGTCAGCCGAAGAACAGAAGGCCAGGCTGACACGGAACCTGCAGATTGCTGTTCGTCGGCGAAACCATAGGCAATCGCAGTTGAAAGCCGCCGAAGCTGAAGTGGCAACACAGGAAACCGCACTCAAGGCCGCGAAGGAAACCCTGACCAAAGCCAAAGCTGCCGTGGCTGAAGCAGAGAAGAAACTGTCCGCCGAAGCAAGCAAACTCAAGACAGCGAAAACGAAAGCTGAA
>JBGCDN010000404.1:0-3511 GCA_045105495.1 Planctomycetaceae bacterium | reverse complement strand
CAACCGACTGCGCGAAGCCCTGCCTGCGTGTCGCATCGATCAGTAGAGCGACGAACGGCGCGGTTGCCGTTCTAGCGACAGAATCGAACGCGGTCACAAAGCGGCCCGCTCATCCGCAGGCATTGTCCGACGCCGGTCAGTACAGAACTCGGCGATGCGTGCGAATACTCTTGGGGCGCTGTAAGGCGCGTCGGTGACGCACCCCGGCGATGTTTCGGTATTCGCCTTCGACGCGTCGACGGAGGCGACCGGAGCGTCTTTGACTTCTGCGTGGAAAGGGTCAAACGACTCTCGCGGGAGTGGGTAGAGACATGTCAATCGGTGCGGGAACTCATCAGCCTTGGGTTCGCAAAGGGCCTCCGGAACCGGGGGGGCGGTCGCAACTTTTCCCGCTTTTCCAAAAACAACGAGAATACCCGAAGGACGGCCCCCGAAAGCCTCGCACTGTCTAGTGTGGAACCACGTAGGGTGATGCGTGGCCGCCAAACAGCTAACAGGAGTATGACGATGTCTCCACCAATACGCCGACCAGCCACGCAAACCCGTCGAAGATCAGAATTGGGTCCTGCCCTTGGCAGAAGCCTGCAAGCACTTCTAACTGTTTCAAGTTCGCGAGCGGGTCGCCTCGCGGGTTCACCCCATCTACAGACCGCGATTCGTGAACTCAGGGCCCTGAAACAGTTCGTCAATACTGTAAGTACTTGGCATGGACATATTCAGGCAGCCTCAGAGATCGTGAACGCAGCAAGTGTCTTAAACGATCGAGCACAAATTCGGACTAATCCAGACGCCTATGCCAGAGCCTTCGGACAGCTGTTCGCGGCTGCCGGGCATTTTGTCAGCCTGTTGCCTCCCCCACTCAACGAATACGGCGCGGTCCTTGAAGCGATGGAGGACTTCTTCGTCCACGTGAGCAGAAATTTGACCTATCGAGGCAACACCTCAACTGCGCGAGGAATGCAGCAGGCGCTGACCGCCGCACCCCGCGGCCCACGTGGCCTGCCCGTTTCTCCCACTTGGTAACTAGTTGTCAGGTGACTGAGACAGGAGGCGATATGGTTCAGGTAGACTTACAACATGCAAAACGTCACGCAAATCCTCAAGCTGATCGATCAGGGTAAGGAGACAGCTGCGGCGGACCTCTTGCCGCTCGTGTATGGGGAACTCCGGAAGCTTGCGCGGCAACGGCTGACGAACGAGAAAGCGTCGGCCAGCATTCAGGCGACGGTCTTGGTGCATGATGCGTTCGTTCGATTGGTGGATAAGGAGCATCAGCAAAAGTGGAGCAACCGTGGCCACTTTTTTGGCGCCGCGGCTGAGGCGATGCGAAGGATTCTGATCGAGCGAGCAAGACGACGACAAACTGAAAAGCATGGCGGCGGGCATCAGAAGATATCGCTCGTGGACTATGAAGCCGAAACGGAACAAGACGCTGTTGATGTGCTCGCGTTAAATGAGGTTCTCAGCGATTTTGAAGACCAGTGGCCTGAGAAATCGCAGTTGGTCAAGCTTCGCTACTTCGCCGGGCTGACGATCGCTGACTCTGCGGCAGCGATGGGCATTTCAGACTCCACCGCCGAAAGATATTGGCGATTCGCGCGAGCGTGGCTGTTCTCTCGGCTGGAGAAATAGCCGTTCATCGCGACATGCGAAGAATTTCGAGAATCCCTGAGGGAATGCTGTCCCGGGTCTCGCACTGTATTGTGCAGTCTGCACGAACCCGGAGTGACGGTGATGAGCGACAGTCCAAGAGATCTGACGGCACTGTTTGAGACAGTGATCCAAATCGAAGAAGTCGACGCTCGGGACGAGTTCATTGAAGAATCCTGTGGAACCGATTCAGCACTCCGCGAGCAACTGAAAGAATTGGTCAAAGCCCACGAGCGAGCGGGCAATTTTCTGCTGCCACCGCACTTGCGGGAAACCTGTGTCTCGTCGCTGTCGCCCGGTAACGATGGCGACATTCGTCACTCCTTGCATATGAGTGTCGTTAATCTCATCGGACGGGCCCTCGACGGACAGTTGCCGCGTGTTGTGCTGGATTCTTCACCAGGCGAAGGGCCAACCCCGATTGTTCGTCCGGGGTCAGCTGAAATGCCGACTACCAAGCCGGAAAGTCGGTATCGGCTGGACGGCGAGATCGCGCGAGGAGGGATGGGGGCGATCCTAAAAGGACGAGACACCGACCTTGGCCGCGATCTGGCCGTCAAGGTGCTGCTTGATCAGCATCGCGATAAGCCATCGGTGATCCAGCGGTTCGTCGAAGAAGCGCAGATTGGCGGTCAGCTGCAGCACCCCGGAATCGTTCCTGTCTATGAGCTTGGTCAGTTCGATGACCAACGCCCGTTCTTCACGATGAAACTTGTCAAAGGCAAAACGCTCTTGGCGCTGCTCGACGAACGCCGGTCGCCCGAAGAAGACCGCGGTCGGTTCCTCGGCATCTTCGAGCAGGTGTGCCAGACGATGGCCTACGCGCATTCGCGGGGGGTGATTCATCGGGACTTGAAACCGTCGAACATCATGGTGGGAGCCTTCGGTGAGGTCCAGGTTATGGACTGGGGGCTCGCGAAGGTTCTGTCCGAAGGCGGTGTGGCAGACGAAAAGAAAGCATTCGATAACCAAACGCGAATTAGCATTATTCAGACCATCCGCTCGCTTGGCAGCGATGCGTTAACCGCTGGCTCGGCCGACTCGGCGGGTTCGCAAACCCAGATGGGCAGCGTAATGGGAACGCCGGCCTACATGCCGCCGGAGCAGGCGTTGGGAGAAATTGATCGCCTCAATCCACGCAGTGATGTGTTTGGGCTGGGTTCGATCCTTTGCGAGATTCTGACCGGCAGTCCTCCGTACACGGGTGAATCGCAAACCGAGATCTATCGCAAAGCATCAAGGGCGAAACTTGAGGAGTGTTTCGAACGACTGAGTCAGCAGAACATCGACGAGGAACTCACTCAGGTCGTTCGCGACTCGCTTCAGCCCGAACCCGAAGACCGTAATCGAGACGCCAGTGTCCTTGCACGACGCATTGGCAGCTACCAGGCATCGGTGGAAACGCGGATGCGAGAGGCAGAGCTGGCCAAGGCTGAAGCCAACGCCCGTGCGGTCGAAGAACGCAAACGTCGGCGTGTTGTGATGGCACTAGCCGCCACGATTCTGGCCACGGTGGGCCTCGCTGGCGGCGGCTGGGCGTGGCTCAAACAGAAGGATGCCGAGTTAGCCCGAGTCGAATCCGAACGGCGGGTGGAAGAACTGGCCGAACAACAGAAGCTGACTCAGCGGATCAACACGGAACTCTCGACCGCCCGGGCTCTCGCGAATCTCGATGAAGAAGCTCTGCCGGATGCGGATTCCATCGAACGGGCACTGGCCGCCGTGAAGCGTGCTCGGCACCTGGCTGATTCGGAACCCGTCGGAAATGAGATTTCGGCCAGCATCGCCACAGTTGGTGAACAAGTCGAAGCGATTGGACGCGACTTCGCATTGGTCGCTGCACTCGACAAGGCTCGGGAAA
>JBGCDN010000403.1:0-8750 GCA_045105495.1 Planctomycetaceae bacterium | reverse complement strand
ACCACATCGCTTAGCTGCAGCGGTGCATACAAGTGAGGGAAAAGTGCGCCGCCTCGGGATGGTTCCCACTTCAAGTCATCGCCCAGCGAATGAGCAGCGATTGTCAGGAGTAGAAGGTTGTGCTGGTCAGCGAAGTGTTTGCCGGCCGTTTCAGCAAGCTGGCCGGCCGTAGAGAAGTGAATGTAGCCGTCCCGCAAATCAATTGGAGCTCCGGTGAACACGCCCGCTTCCTGAGCTTCTCCCCAAAGTTCGGTTGGGCAGATTTTGTAGATCAAGTCGTCGTTCATGGAATCACTTTGCAGTTTGTGTTGGAACCGGCTTGTCAGCCAATCAGGTTCAGGGGCCGCGAACTTCGCTTCTCGACCACTTGGGTAACGGAAGTCGATCGATAGCGAATGAAGCCGCATCGGTTCAGCGCCGACGGGGAGTGTGTTGACCTTTTCTTCCACATCTTGCACGGAATAAACGGGATCACCAACGATCGGGAAGCCAAGGTTGGCAAGGTGGAGACGGATCTGATTCGTTCTTCCAGTCTTTGGCATGGCTTCGATGATCGACGTGCCATCGTCGCGGTATTCCCGAACCACGAAGTCCGTGCGAGCCTTCAATCCCTCTTCCGTCGTCGATCGCGCGCCGAGGGTTTCGGGGATGGCGGTGATGTCGGCTTCGGATCGAAACTGTTTGCTGTCCGGGTGCCCAACGACCTGAGCGAGATAGACTTTTTTAACTTCGTTGGATTCGAACTGCGGCTGGATGGCCGAAGCCACACGTCTGGTTCTTCCAAGAACCACCACGCCAGTTGTGTTCGCGTCCAGTCTGTGCATCGGTCGTAGTCGTTCTGGTCGGTAGACCTCATTCAAGATTGGAACCAATGAGTTCTTGTTGTAGCGACCACAAGGGTGCATCGGCAGAGGTGCTGGCTTATTGATGACGACAATCAAATCGTCTTCATGCAGTATCTGAATATGAGCGTTGACGTCTGGTTCAACGGTGTCGGGTTGCACGTGCACCAGTTGGTTGCCGGCTCTCAAAATATCCGCTGTCTGAATCGGCTTGTCATCTCGAAAAAGCTGGCCTGCAGCAATCACGGTTTGCCAGTCTTCGTCAGTCAACTGGGTGTAGCATTCCTTCAGAAACGCTTCGACTGTGACTCCATCGAACCGGCCAGACACATTCATCGGACGACGATTCTCGTAAGGTTCGCTGCCTGGCAAAGGCGTCGTCACGCTAACAATGGCTTCATGCCTTCGCTCGATGCGAATCTCCATGGCTTCCACTTCGGTCTTGAAGCACTTTGGACACGATTCACCGGGCACGTAGTGTGTGGATGCCTGGTCTTCAATCGTCAAAGCGGCGAGGCAGGCGTAGCAGAGTTCCGTGTCGGTTTCTTCCAATTGCGGATCGAGCGCGACGCGTTTGTCGAAGACGAAACAATCGCCGTCGTAGTGTTCGCCTCCGCATTCTTCGAAGTATTTGAGGATGCCGCCGTCGAGTTGATAGATGTTGTTGAAGCCGGCTGACTCCATGAACGGGCCAGCCTTTTCGCAACGAATTCCGCCGGTGCAGAATGTCACGATTGGTTCGTCACGAAGATCATCCGGTAGCTTTTCTACAGCTTCCGGAAAATCGCGAAAGTGGTTGACGCCAATTGGAATTGCGTTCTTGAACGTGCCAAGTTCAATCTCGTAGTCGTTGCGAGTGTCGAGAATTTTGAACGGACGGCCCTCGTCATACCACTGCTTTAGTTCTTTCGCCGTGATGCGTTTCGACGTTTCTTCTCGCGGGTCAATTCCATCGACACCAAACGCGATGATTTCGTTCTTGATCCGCACCAGCATTCGGCTGAATGGCTGCTCATCACTGAAGCTCTCTTTGACTTCGAGGTCAGCGAATTCCGGTTCAGACTGAAGTATGCTGAGGTATTCGTCGATCGCTTGGCGGGTTCCGGCCAGAAACGAGTTCAAGCCTTCTTCGCTAAGCAGAATGGTTCCCTTCAATCCCAGCCGTTCTGTTAACCCGCGCAGGTGTTCGCGGCGTTCTTCAAGACGGTTCAGAGTGACGAATTTGTAGGCGGCAATGTTGACGAACTGACTCATGGCGGAAATGGTAGCAAGAGTTCTCTGTGAGTTGGAACGAACCGATTTCCGTTTCCCTGCTGCGAGCGGTGGTCGCGACTGGTGGCGGGAATAGTTAGACTCACGAGTCGGCTGAGGGTTCGCCTCCGGCCATCACTTGCCTGTGCGGACGGGGCGTCCGTACGACACGATTATTGGTAGTTTTTCTCGGCCTGGAGCCACTTGTGAACGGGAAACGGCGACGCGAAAAAGTGTTTGCGGTGCTGCCAACGATGCTCACGCTGGGTAACGCCGCGTGTGGTTTTGGCGCGATTACGTTTGCAGCGAAGGTTGGGCCCGACACGGCTGGTGGCGGTGGTGGTGAACTGTTTGTCGCCGCTTTGCTGATATTTCTGGCCATGCTGTTTGACGCTCTCGACGGTAGCGCGGCGAGGTTGACGGATCAGACTTCCGAATTTGGAGCTCAGCTGGACAGTCTCTGCGACGCCATCAGCTTCGGCGTCGCGCCTGCGTTCCTCATGCTGCAGTTTATCCATCCCGGTCATGGTCAGCATTTGAATCTGCTGGAAGAGATGTTGGAAACCAACAACGTCTCATTGGTTGAATACCCCAGAGAGCTTCTGTGGGTCATCGCCTGCCTATACGTGGTCTGCGCTTTGCTGCGGTTGGCTCGGTTCAATGTCGAAACAGACGAGGACGATTCGCACGAAGGCTTTAGTGGTTTGCCCTCACCGGCAGCGGCGGGCACCGTGGCTTCGTTTCCAATTGCCATCCGCGGCATCGTCAAGTACGCGAACAATCCGGACTCGCGATTTCACGATTTTGCCTGCAACAGTATTACTCTCATCGCGCTACTGCTGCCTCTGATTACATTGGCCGTCGCGTTATTGATGGTCTCGCGGTTTCAGTACACGCATGTGTTCAATCAGCTGTTCAAAGGGACCAGAACCCGCGCGCAGTTGCTGCAAGTCGTTTTTGCGATTGCCATGGTTGCATTGATCAAGGAAATCGCATTGCCAGTGATCTGCTGCGGCTTTGCCTTCTCCGCGCCGGTTCGATCTGGCTGGCGACAGTATGTTGTCCCTGCGAGGAAGCGGACTTCTGAGGCTCCGTAGGGATCGCTCACGACGTTGCGGTGAGTGATTTACGTCGAGACGGGCTGCGGCGTGGCGGCTGGTTCGAAGATCAAGTCATCCGCTTTCGGTCGGCGTGTTCGCCAGCGGTATTCCAGCGTTGGGCCGCACCAGTTGTTGACCATGACTCCGTCGCCCGTCTTGTACCAACTGGTGCAGTTGGAATTCCAAACAGTGTTCTTGAGTCGTCGTTGAACCATCTCGCGGAAGCTGTTTGAAGCTTCAGGTCGAACTTCGATAGAGCCAGCGTTTTTCTTCTTCGCGAGTTTCATGCACTGCAGAATGTAGTTCACCTGACATTCCACCATGTAGATGATCGAGTTGTGTCCGAGGTTTGTGTTCGGCCCATACAGCACGAAGAAGTTTGGGAAACCAGGGGACATCATCCCAAGGTACGCACCCGGATTCTGTTGCCACACGTCAGCCAGTCGGTTTCCGCCACGGCCGACAACTTCCATCGGAGTTAGCAGATTGCTGGTCTGAAATCCGGTCGCGTAGATGATGGCATCGGCGTCGATTTGGCCAGGCGTCGTTTCGACTCCCGATGGTGTAAACCGGTTAATCGAATCGGTCACCAGGTCAACGTTGTCGCGTTCCAGCGTGTCGTAGAAATCGCTGGATAGAAGAATTCGCTTGCAGCCCGCTGGGTAATCGGGCATGAGCTTGGAACGCATTGGTTCCTTCAATCGGAGCTTCAGCTTGAACTTCAGCCAGTTTGTGTAGATCCATGTCGCCGGTTCGCCCTTTCGGAACGCTACGAATCGGCTTTCACTAACCGTGTAGATCCACAGACGGTGCAGCTTTTCTGCAAGAGGCACGTTATTGAAAAGCGACGTTGCCCACGCCGGATAGCGATAGTTCTTCAGCGGCGCGATCCAGTTGGGGCTGCGCTGGATGAGTGTCATGCGTTTCGCTTTTTCAGCGATTTCTGCAATGAACTGAATCGCGCTTGCGCCTGCTCCGATGACAACAATGTTCTTCCCGGTTGCATCGAAGTTGTGATCCCATTGGGCTGAATGGAACCTGGTTCCTTCAAAATCTTCGGCACCGTCGAACGTGGGGGTGGATGGTCGACTCAGTTGGCCGACGCCACTTACGAAATAGTCGTACTCTTCAGACGTGCCATCGCTGGCTTTGATGATCCACTTACGCGAGGTCTCATCATATCTCGCTTCTTCGATTGCGGTGTTGAACCGAGTTCGCGATGGAATGTCGTATTTGTCAGCACAGGCTTTGAAGTACTTCAGAATTTCCGGCTGTCGGGCGAATTTTTGCGACCAGTTTGGGTTCGGTTCAAAAGAATACGAGTAGAGGAATGACGGCACGTCACAGCCAGCGTTCGGGTAGGTGTTCTCCGCCCATGTTCCACCAACTCCAGCTGCCTTCTCGTAAATTACGAATGAATCAATCCCGGCTCGCCGCAGTTGCATGGCCATGCACAGGCCACTCATCCCTGCTCCAGCGATGGCAACTCGTGGTTGATTGCTATTTGTCATGCCCTTGTATCCATTCATCGACGCGTGGCCAGATGCTGTCTGCCGCCTCACAATAAAACAAGTGGCCACACGCAGGTAGTTCAACCAATTCGTGGTCGGTCAGGAGTGATGCCACGTGCCGAGTTTCTTCGATGCGAATAATGGGATCGTCAATCCCGCCAATGACTAAGGTTGGAGCAGTCACGTTTTGAACCACTTGCGTCGCATCAATTCCTCGCAAGCGGCCGAACAGCAAGCCAATCAATCGAAAGTCCAACGCCAGAAATCCATCGCGCAAGTTGGCGAGAGCGGAACGAAACACTTCGTTTGACTTAATCTTTGAACTGGACGCAAACGCAGAGAATACCAATGCAAAAGCCATCCGATTTCGCGCCAGAGACTTCATTGCCACGGTGAATGAGAACCGGCCAACCGGGCCCAGTCGAGCGGTTCGTTGCATCACTCCAAGAAGGCTGCCCCAGGTTCCACGGGCGAAGCCAGAGATGGACGTCACACTCACCACGAGTTCCGGATAGGAAGCGGCCACTAATAATGCACTGAAGCCGCCGGTTGACCACCCGACAAGGTGGACGCGTTCGCCGCCGAAGACTTCCTTGATTGCATCGCCGATGACCTTGGCAAACATCTCGGCGGTTACATCGCTGGCGGCGAAATCACTTGGTGCTTCGGATGGAGAATGGCATGGAAGGCTAAACGACGCCCATCGCATTGTCTGCTTGATGTCGTCGGGGATCGCATGATCCCAGAACGTCACATCGCAAGTGATGCCATGGATGAAAGCGACATTCGGCCCTGTCGTTGCACTTGGTCCGCACACAGCCAGCTTGTGGCCGTTGGTTTCGATCAGGCGAACATCGCCGGTCATTTCGACCGACTCGTCCGCAAACAATCGAACATATGCTGCAGGGTTTCGCGGCTGGAATACTTGAACTCGTATCCGAGTTCTTCCATCAAACGTTGTGGACGCACAACCCATGGGTAGCGAATGTAGTACCAGAGTGCTGGCGGGAAATGGAACAATGGCAGCCGCAATCCCCACCAACATTTGGTTAGGAACATACAGAATCGCAAAGGTGCAGTAACAGTTGGCCGCTTGCTCATTTTTGCCATCTCGGCCAACGAGATCCAATCGTTCGGGCCAACATTGAACGGGCCAGTAGCGTTCTTTTCGAGAATCAAACGTGTTGCTGCTGCGACGTCGTCTGCGTGCACAAATTGCATCTCAGTATTATTCTTGTCAGGCAGCACAATCAGTGGTCCCTTCGCGATGAACTCGGTCAGGTAGTTGTTGATTCCTTCTTCGTAGATGATGGCTGGACGAGTCCAACTGACGCTGATTTCTGGATTCTGTTTACTGAAGTCGACAAGCATGCCTTCGATGGCAACCTTGTCGTTTGAGTACCGGTACTCTTTGCGACCGCGAAGTTGACTGTCCTCCACCAGCGGCACCGGGTTATCAGGCCATGCCCCGTAGGCCGTTGCGCTGGAAGACAGCAAGAACCGCTTTGGCTGAATTTTCTCGACGGCTTTGAAGACGTTCTTTGTGCCGTTCACATTGACGTCGTGCATGAAGTCGTCGTTGCGAATCGGGTCGACGATAAATGCGAGATGAATAATCGTATCGGGCGTGAACTTTTCGAGGATGCCGGTTAGTTCGTCGCTCCTAACATCCAACTTTACAAATTCGTCCGCCGCGCCGGTTTCTCTTGGTTCTGCCACATCAAGCGACAGAATTGTGGCGCTCGGGTGGGAGCGTCTAAGTTCACGAATCAGAGCGTGGCCGTAGAAGCCGGAGCCACCGACGATCGCAACTCGATTTAGTTGACTGCTTTGGTGATGGGGTTCAGACAAAAGGAACACTCTGACGGATGGAATGGAAAGACGGTCAGAGGTTTGCTTGGCCCGACCAACCTAGTCGCAGGTTAGTTGCTCCGGCCAAAGCAGGAAATCCTGGTTCTCAGATTGGGGCAATCGAGATTTCCTTTAGATTGACAAATAATAACAGACGATTGCTATACTTTCGTAGACCCTGATAGGCCTCGAGGTAGAGATATGGAAGCGGATATTGGCGTGGTTCAAAGTTCCAGCGGCCAAGAGCGGCTGTCAAAGTACGACGCACAGGTTTTTTTGCTTGACGATGAACTCGCAATTGTTACTTCAACGGCGTTTTTTCTTGAGTCTCATGGGGCTCGCGTCTGTGCCTTTACTGACGCCCAGACGTTTCTGGACGAGGTGGCTGGATGCTCCGGCCCCGGCTGCGTTCTGCTCGATATGACAATGCCGGGTGTTACCGGAATTGAGGTTCAGCAGGAACTTAGCCGAGTCGCCCCACAGCTGATTGTCGTCTTCCTGACCGGTCGAGCGACGTACGCTAACTGTGCGGAAGCTATGCGACTAGGTGCTTTCGATATTCTGCAGAAACCTCTTATGGGGGCGGAGGTCATCGATCAGATTGACACCTACATGCAGGAAGCGGATCGGCAATGGCTGGCTCGGAAAGAGAAGATCGATTTTCTTGAACGGTATGACACGCTGACCACCAGAGAACGCGAAGTCTATTCTCTTATGCTCGTCGGGAACGAAACGAAACGACTCGCATTTCAGTTGGACATTAGTGTTAGCACGGCTGAGAAGCATGTGCGAAATGTGCTGCGAAAGTTTCGAGTCGACAGTCCGGCCAAGCTGATCCTCGCGTCCGTCCGAAACGGCGACCTTCTTGCGGATTGAACAAGGTGTCGTTGCATTGGCGATAGAGATCCAACGAGCGGCTTTGGGGCTGTCTGACGATTCGTAGGCGATGTCGGTTCGGTAAATCTCGTTCGGTCGATTGCTTGCAACTCTGAGTGTCTCCAGAATGTGATTGCACACACTTGGAGGCATCACTGATGCGATTCTTTCCTGCCCTTATTCTTCTCACCGCGGTTACCTCTCACGGACTGGCTGAGTCAAAGCCAGTCCCGAAGCTCAGAGGGCTGCTGATTACTGGTGGTTGTTGTCACGACTATCAGAACCAAAAGAAGATCATCCCTGAGGGCCTAAGTCCGCCAGTCAGTATTGGCTGGGATGTCGTGCATGAGGGCGGACAGGGGCGTAGCCACAAAGTGTCGGTCTACCAGGAAAAGGGGTGGGCCAGGGAATACGACATCATCGTTCATAACGAGTGCTTCGGCGGAGTGAAGGATGACAAGTTTGTGCAGTCAATCGCAGCCGCCCATCACAATGGTGTTCCGGCGATTTTCATCCACTGTGCACTGCACAGCTACCGAACCGCGCCGATCGGAGCGGACGCATGGCGCGAGTTGATTGGCGTTACGTCCAAGGCGCATGAAGGTAAGCGAGCTCTGGTAGTGAAGCCAAAGAATGCGGCTCATCCGATAATGCGTGGGTTCCCGGCGGAGTGGAAAACGCCCAACGGTGAGCTTTACAAGATCCTCAAAGTGTGGCCGAATGCTGAACCATTGGCGGAAGCATTTGGCAAAGATACTGGCAAGAACCACCCCGTCATCTGGACCAACAAGTTTGGCCGGGCGAAAGTGTTTGGAACTTCATTGGGCCACCACAACGCAACGATGAACAACGATGTTTGGCTCGATCTGGTTGCTCGCGGAACCCTGTGGTGCGTTGGTCAGTTGGACGACGACGGCAAGCCGAAGGATGGCTATGAGGGAACCGGTCGGCGGAAGATTGTGATTGAGAATAAGAAGCCGACGCCTAAGCCAGATCCGAACTTCAAAGCTGGCAAGAAGCAGAAACCAGAAGCCAAGTCGAAGTGAATTCGCCTACGGATTTATTAGCCAAACGCCACCAGCGAATTCGTGTCGTTGCGACATTGGTATCGGTGGCTGCTCTGCTGCTCCTCGTTCGGTCCCTGCCGCTGGACACGTTGCGGACGCGGATTGAAGGACTGTTGGCAGATCTTGGTCCGTGGGGGCCGATCGCGTTCGCAGGCATCTACATCATTGCCACTGTGGCCATGTTGCCGGGTTCAATGTTCACTCTGCTTGGGTCGGCAATCTTTGGATTCTGGACTGCTTACATCGCTGTCA
>JBGCDN010000402.1:0-9160 GCA_045105495.1 Planctomycetaceae bacterium | reverse complement strand
TTAAGGTTTAGTGGTGGTTTCGATGGAGACCGCCACTTCGCCGGAGTTATCTGCCAACGAACTCCAGCGATCACTGCATCGCAGATACAGGTCGCCGGATTCCTTCGCGGTAAAGTGTCCGGTGTCATCGATAACAAACGGCTCAGCCAGCTTCATGCGGCTCATGATGACCGCTTCGAGTTCGCCCGCGCCAGAAACAACTTTCTGGCCATCAAAAGCAATCTCTTCACTTTCGGTTCCAAGCTTCCACGAACCTCCGGCAGTCAGGCGATACTGTTGATTCTGTTCGACTCGAACGCCGCTGGCCTGCCATCCTCGATCCGCCTCCACTGTACAGCGTGATGGCTTCCCCGGCTTCGTCTTTCTGAATCGCGCACCCCAGTCCCAGCGGCAGCGATTCACATCAAAACCGGGTTCGACATGATCAAGGAAGAAGTCGAACTCGAACTCCAGTTCTTTCAACTGCTTGCCGTAGGTGCCGGTAAATGACCCTTTTTTTCTGGCCAGCATATTGAGGCCAAGTGGGCGGAACTTCTTAGAGTAGTTCTCGTTATTGGCCAGCAAATGGCACAAAGCCCATCGCCACGCATAGTCTTGCCATGACGTCGCCTTCTTCGATTTGCCGGACGTGATTTCTTTGATGGACTTGCGGCCCGCGTTCCTCAGGTAGCGAGTTGTGTGCGGTGGAGCGGTGACGCTGGCGTTCCCTTCAACCCAGTACGAACCCATCTCGGCCATGCCTTCGGAATACCATTCCGGTCCACAGTGCCCGAACGAGTAGTAGGAAAAGGCATGGACGGCCTCGTGTTGAACCGTTGAAGTGCGAGCGGCCGAGTACGCAACTGCCTGGGCTCTTACTTGATTACCACGGCGCTGAAAATCAGCCAGCGTGATACCCGCGCGGGCCTGCATGGATGGCATCGCTCGTGGATCGATTGATCCGGCTGGCCATCGCTTCAGGTCCTTCACCACAACGCACTCGATCTGCCGTCGGTTAGGAACGCCCCAATATCGAGAGATGATGTCCAGCATCGTCTCGAGCTTTTCCAGAAGTTGTTTCGCTTCCGCTTCAGGCAGATCTGTTCTCATTACGAAGTTCTTCGATTCGTAACGCTGTGGCCCTTGGGCAATTGCTGTTTGTGTGCCAAGAAGAACAAGGGCGAAGATCACGAACCTCATGACATCATTCTTCCGTTGGTGGTGTTCTTGCGATCGCGCTTGGCGGCGTGTCGATTTGCGTGTCCGCTTCGAGATCGATCTCCGGTTCTCTTAGGCTGATTCGAACTTCAACCGGGACGCGAACGGTGAACGTACTGCCTTTACCAAACTCACTGGTCAAACTGACTTCCCCACCCAGCAGATGAGAGAGCTCTCGGACGATCGAAAGGCCTAGTCCGGTTCCTTCATACTCACGTGTCGTGTGGTCCCGCTTTCCAGGAGTTGTGGTGCCCTGCCGGAACTTTTCGAAGACCTGTTCCTGTTCGTTCAGCGGAATACCAATTCCGCTGTCTTCCACCAGCAATTCGATGTTCGTTCGGTCCACCTGTCGCGCCGTCACGCGGACGCGACCACCTTCTGGGGTAAACTTGATGGCGTTTGATAGAAGGTTGTTGAGGATCTGTGACATCTTGCCAAAGTCCTGCAGCATTCGAGGTATGCCGGGAGTGACATCCCACCGCAGTTCAATGTTCTTCTTCTCAGCGAGAGGCTGCACGTTATTAGTTTGCCGATCAATTAATTCTTCGATCGCAAACTCAACGGGCTGGACGTCCATCTTCCCGCTTTCAATCTTCGCCAGATCCAGCAAGTCGTCGATCAGGACTCGAAGGCTCTCTCCGGAAGTTTGAATCGTGGTGACGTAACGAGCTTCTTTTTCACTCAGCGAACCGCCCGACAGCAAGACGTCACTAAAGCCAATGATGCTATTGAGCGGTGTCCGTAGTTCGTGACTGATTGTCGCCAGAAACTCGTCCTTCATCTTGTTGGTTTCGTAAAGACGAAGGTTTACCTGAGCCAGCTGGTCAAACTGTTTGTCGAGGTCTGCGTTCAAAGTTCGCAGTTCATCGTTCACGGTCATCATGTGCCGAAGCATGCGATTGAACGCATGGCTAAGCTGTTCAAACTCGTCCCCCGTATTGATATCCGCGCGAAGTTCCAAGTTGCCTCGGGAGATTTCTTCGCTGACATCTTTCAAGTGCAGAACCGGTTTTACGATGACATATCGGACGATCGCGTAGGAACCCAACATTGCGAGGAATGCTGTGAGTATCGCAAGAGCCAGAAGCAGCAGGCTGATTCTCTTGAACGAGTTTTGAGTCTCTTCCATCAAAAGGGTGACTCTTACCAGACCAAGTTCACTGCCCTCAACGAGTTCAGTGGGGTCCTTGCCATTTGCCGCGGCCAGTTGCCGATGGCATGAGAGGCAATTACTGGTAGCTCGGAGCAACTCGTAATAGTGCAGGGTTTCTCGGCCATCGGCATCGATACCAGCTTCCGTGAACGCGGGTGCGGGTTCGATACTTTCGGGACCACCTTCTTGCGTTGACTCGTCGATCTTCTTGTGAGCCTTTTGCAGTTCTTCCAACGCTTTAAAGTCGAGGGTGGTGGCTGCCTCCCCAAGACTCCAGCCGTGGATCCCCGTACGGCCCTGCTTGAGGCTGCTGTAAGCTTCAAAAATTTCCGGAGTTACCTGGGCCTGATCTCTTACTTCTGCGATGTCACCAGGTTGCTGGGTTTCGCTACCTAGCCTCGAAACAAGGTGTTCTGTATTGAATACCTTCGGTACGAGGTCCCTCGCCATCGATTCGGCCTGCGTGTCAACAAGGTCCTCTGTCAGCTTTGAATAGAGATAGAAGCTGCCGCTAATCAGGAATAACAAACCCGCGCCGAAGAGGAAGCGGCACTTCCGTTCGAGGCTGGTTTCGCCAAGCAGGCGCTTGATTGACCGGTATGAAATCACAGGCGACAGCAGTGCAGGAAAGAACTCTTCAGCGGGTAGAGTTTCGAGCTACCTCGCAACTTCAACGCAGTCTAATGACTGCGGGCGGTTCCGTAGAGTTCAGACGAGCCAATAAGAAAAGAACCCGCTCGGGATAGCCGAACGGGTTCACTTGTCATCTCGAGTTGAAACTTCAATTTTAGTCGCGAGTATTTTTCTTCCGGTTGCGAACTCGCTTCAACAAGCGACCTGCAATCACTGGCAAAGCTAGAATCCCGGCGGCCGCCTCGACGACGGTCCCGGCATCCGAATCGCCCTCAGAGCCTTCCTGTACTTCAGCGACCGCGTCATGCGTCCAATCAACAGATCCGAATTCGACCATCGCGACGGTTGTTGCTGCGGATTCTGAATCGGTTGGAACCGAATCAACATCCGTCTCTACAGTTCGAACCTGAGTAGAGTTTGCGACTGTTGGAGTTGATTCATCTACAGAAACCGGTTCAGAAGGTGCCTCAACGATGACCGCGTCATTCGCGGCAGCAGAATCGACATCTCGTTCATGGAGCGGAGACGTTTCAAAGAGGTCTTGTGTGTCTGTTCCCTCTGAAGAAACGATCGTGAACGAAACAGAATTGCTGTACCCACTACGAGCACTTGATGACGAGCCAATGGCTTGCACCCATGCTTGGTACGTACCGCGACGCAATCTTTGCTCTCGCGTCAGTTGGTAGGATGCAATCGTACCGTCTTCATTCACGTCCCAGTCTTTGATGTTGATTCGCTCTGTCGAATTCGTATTCAGGTCCTTGATGAAGAGACGGTAGCGTGTGACTGCATTGACTTCTTCGAACTCGAAGACAGGCGTACGCGATGCGACTTCGCCCACTGGGCTAATCATCGTTGGAGTTGTAGGAACCTCGAACTTCGTTTCGAAGTCCAGTGCCTTGCTAAATCGACTGTATTCGCCTGCCGTGTTCCGTGCTCGAACAGTCACTCGGTAGAGATTGTTGTCCTTGAGGTTGGCGGGAGAATCGAAAGTAGGTGTCTTCAGGCTGCGTTCTCTGACAATCACATCGCCAGTCGTAATGTTTTCGACTCTCAGGTCGTATCGGAAGGCGTTCGCTACCGCCGTCCACGAGTAAGTGGGCTTTGAAATTCCGATCGTCCCATTGGAATTTACGATCGGACCAGTGATCTTCGGTCGTTTCGGCGTTTGAACTGATACAGAGAATTCACGAGACCCGTAGTCACTGAGTTCACCAACCGAGTTGATCCCCGCAACAAAAACGGTCAGGTCCGATTCGGGCAATCGAATTGTTGGCGTGTAGCTAAGGGTGTTGCCACCATTCACAGTTGCTCTGTGCACTTCCGTGTCGTCCTGCCCCCGATCCACGATAATGATGCGATACTTCTTCGCATAACGTGCTTTCTCCCATGTAATTTCGGGAATCTGAGTCCCGGAATTTGTACGTGGCCCGGTTACGTCCGGAGTTAGCGGTTCGCGAATATCGACGGTAAAGACGACCGATTCAGACCACGCAGTGGCCTCGCCCGCTAAGTCCAAGCCCCTGACTTGTACCTCGTAAGTTCCCTGCGGCAGTTTGTTCGCCGACTTGGGTCGATAGAACGTGTCCGAGATTCCCGTAACATCAGCGAATACTTCGCCAGTGCTCAGATTCTTGAGTAGCAGGTGGTATTCGGTTGATTCCTTTGCGGGTGTCCATTCGATAGTTGGTCGACGGGTTCGTACAGTCCCGCGCTCACCCGGTGAAGTAATGACCGGGACCTCTCGTTCGCCTACGACGACATCAAAGTTGGTCTCTCGGCTAAATACGCCCGTCTCCCCAACTTCGTTGACAGCCCGCACCTTCCAATCGTACTCAGATTCGGAGAGGGGTAGGAAATGAGTGTATTCCAGGCCCGTTAGGCCGGATCGATTGATCACAACCTTTCCTGTATCACTCAGTGAGACCATCAAGTCGTAAGAGACGGCACGGTCAGCCGCCAGCCATTCGAATGTTGGCTGCCGTGTCGTCGTGAGTCCACGCGGGCTAACTGGCTCAGGTACGCCTGGTCGAGCAATGTCTACTTCAAACTCAGTCCAAGCACTCCACTCGCTCTGGTCGCCTTCAAAATTAATGGCGCGAACCCGGGATTGGTAACGCTGCTCCTTGAGCCGGTCTGTGATCCGTGAGTTCGTCTCTGTGATCCCAGTCTCGTCAACAATTAGCTCGTTTGTCACCAAGTCCTCGACTTGCAAGTCGTACGTGCTCGCAAACTCTTCTTGAGTCCACGAAACAATCGGTGTGAGGTCTCCGATTTCTCCGACTGGTGAGAGAATCCGCGGAGCATCTGGAGCAGGTAGATCTGGGTCGAAACCAAAGAATTCCAGCTCAACAGACTCGAATACGCCGGTGTCACCAGCGGTCAGATCCCTCAGAGTAACAGTCCAGTCGCCTTCGGTTAGTTCACCCCAGTGACGTGCCGTTGTGAAGGTCCAATTGTAGTCTGCGGTGTTGTCGGTATTTCGGTTCTCAGCAAGTACTGAGACCGTCCCGTCAGGTGAAGTCAGCGTAATTTCAAGATCGTCACGGCTGTCATGAGTCGCATTCAGCGTAACGTCTATGTATTCCGTCTGGATAAGCTCATCGACCGTGATCGTAAATGACGCACCGGAAGCGTTGTCGTCCGGGATTGGAGTGCCTACGGATTGGTTCCGCGTGGAGAATACAATCTCATCAGGAACGGGAGTGTGACCTATCGCCGCTTCGACTGCCGCTGCGGCGTCGATCATCCCGAAGCCGTATTCGTGGCTATGGTGGAACCCACCACCATTGACGACCCAGTCTGGATTGTTCTCATCGATCTGCTGAGACGTGCTCGCAATAATGTGGTTCACATCCCGTGAAGTCAGTGACGGATTTGCATCCAATATGAGTCCGACGACTCCCGCTACCAGCGGAGCAGCAGATGATGTTCCACCAAACGTATCCGTGTAATCACTTCCGTTATCGTATCCATCAGCGCCCGTTCGGTCTGTGGTGGTGATGCCTGCCCGGCCACCGTTTGATGGGGCCGAAACGAATAGAGAGGCGCCGATCTCGCTGTATCCGGAACGGACACCAGTGTCAGCGATCGATCCAACGGCGATCGTATGCCGAGAATTTTGGAGGGCTCGATAATTGACGTTGCCAGCATTGGCACGGCTGTTGCCGGCGGAGAAAATGTAAACATTTCCTAAACCATCTCGACCGTTTTGTGCGGCGTTCTCAATCGTTGAAAGGACCAACTGGCTGGATGGTGCCAAAGCACCGGACAAACCTGATCCCCAACTGTTGTTGTAGATGTCGATCCGGTCACTCGCGTGGCTCAAGGCACCTGCGATCTGGCCAGCCGAAATGCCACCACTAATCAGCCTAAGTCCAGCAAGCCCCGCCTCGGGGGCCGCGCCAGACACGCCGAGCTGATTGTTACCGACCGCTGCTGAAACACCCCCAACGGACGTTCCGTGATTGTCTGATGCGAAGCCGGGCGACGGGTCAGAATCTCCCTCAAAATAATCGAAGCTAAGATCACTGCGATAGTTTGCAGCAAGGTCCGGGTGATCGCCCTGCAAGCCATCGTCAATAATCCCGATGACTGATTGTGTTCCGAGGACTATGTCCCATGCGGGGACGACGTTCGCGTCGGTTCCAACGGCACCGCCATTTTGGCCGGTATGCTGAAGGTGCCATTGATCCGCAAATAGCGGGTCATTCGGGACAAAGAATTTTTCCGGCTCGATCACAACATTCGGGCTCACCTCGACAGCGTTCTTAATCGCAAGTAGCTGGTCCGATGCTTCATCGACCGTCACCTCTCCGGCGAAGTCAACGAGAAATGTGTTCGGCAGACCATCGAACCGTTTTACAGAATCGTAATCGATGTTCTTTTTGATCTTACTGACGGACGTCGACTTCGAGAACGTAACTGCCCAATCGTCGAAATTGGATGCCGGCTCCAAGCCGAAGGCTGCCCAATTCGGATCGAATGTAAGCAACATCCGGTCTTCCAGCTTTTCGACCGCTGCGTTAGCGGATGCCGCCCGCGAAAGTACTTGTTGCCGTCGACGAGGCCGCCGCTTCAGGAACTGCGTACGCTTAGAAGTCTGAATCAAACTGGACATCGCGTTTTTTGCCTCACTCAGACGTGCGAATAACCCGCACAGGAAGAAATTTTGCTCAAGCGAACAGCATACCCGGCCGGGATTTGCTCACGAAAGCTGTTTTAGGTTCGTTTTCAACGGAAACCGGTTGCAGGAACACCTTAGCTGCTACTAACGGTATTCCCTCTGGTGCTCCTCGACCACGAAAAACACACAACTTGAGGATGTACGAGGCAAGCGATACTGCCCGCAACCCTCAGTAACCACTTGTACATTTCAAATGGCGCGGTTCGAAGGATTAGACGTTCGATCTACTCGATTCCAACCCGAAACGATGGCAAGTATTGAGGTACAACGCCATCAAGCCAAACCGGATAGTTTACGTAGACCGCAAGACCCGACAATCCCGGTTCGCAGTCGAAATGTGTGGCTTTCGGTACACAACGGCCACGTATGCTTCAGACTTCGGGACTCGGTTGCAACGTAAGCTTCGCAGGGCGTAAAACTAGCGTTCAGGTCGGTTTCCATGTGCGCGTTCTGCGTCTATGACCTGTTTGGATTCGCTCACCATTCGGAGGCTTCGCGATGAACAGCGGGCAAGCCGCGCGCACGATCAACGATCTTGAACTCCTTAAGCTCATGTACTTGAGCCGAGAAGGGGATCGCCGCGAAGGTGTTTTGCTAAGGCAAAGCAAAGGATGGTTTCAGGTCGCAGGAATGGGCCACGAAGCATTAGCCGTTGTAGCGATGCTGATGGAAGAGGAAGACTACCTTTTCCCCTACTATCGCGACCGAGCAATGATTCTGGCCAAGGGAGTCAGCAACCTCGACTTGGCACATGCCTACTTCGCAAAGAAGTGCTCAAGCAGTGGTGGGCGGCAAATGCCTGGCCACTATTCCGATCGCAGCCGCAACATTTGGAGTGTTCCGACGCCAACGGCTGGGAATCTGTTACCCGGATGTGGTGCGGCATGGGCAATGCAGCTACAGGGAAAGAACAACGTTGTGGTCGCAACGACTGGTGATGCAGCCAGTCGTCAGGGAGAGTTCTACGAAGCAGTCGCGTTCGCCACTGAGCGTCAGCTGCCGATCGTCTTTCTGGTCGAAGACAACCGCTACGGCATCAGCACCAACACCGACAAATTTAACCCGTTCAAACTAGGCATCTTTGGCGACGACATCGGACTCGAACACGTCGATGCTCGAAACCCGGACATCGTGTTCAACTCGGCGAGTGCTGCTATCGCGAAGGCTCGCGAAGGGCGAGGCCCATCGGTTCTGGTTTGCGAAGTCGACCGACTTTGTAGCCACACCAGCAGCGACGACCACCGTGTCTACCGACCTGCCGAAGAAATCGAAGAGATGCAGGGACGCGACCCAATTGTGGTTCTGTCGACCCAGCTCATCGAGAGCGGCGAGCTGGAAGCTGACAAGTGGGAGCAAATCAAGGAAGAGATCAACGCTCAGGTTGATCAGGAATACATCGAGGCCGAAGGCGAAGCAGACCCTCGGGCTGAGGAAGTCCTCGACGAGCTGACAGCGGACCTTCCGAATGCGGTCACACCGCCATTGGAAGCCAATCGCCGTTGGCGGATGGTGGACGCAGTCAACAGTGTGTTCAAGTATGGTCGCGAATCGAATGAAGACGTGGTTTTCTTCGGCGAAGACATCGAAGACCCGAAAGGCGGCGTATTTCGTCTCACCGCGGGTCTATCGGATGCTCATCCAGATCGCGTGTTCAACTCGCCTTTGGCAGAAGCGACAATCGCTGGCGTTGCCTGCGGGATGGCTTGCTACGGCATGCGACCCGTGTTTGAGATGCAGTTCGTAGACTTCACCGGTCCCGCGTGGAACCAGATCTCGCAGAACCTGTCGACAATCCGCTGGCGAACAATGGGCGATTGGAAATGCCCGGTTGTAATTTACGCTCCGTACGGTGCGTATTTACCCGGCGGTTCACTCTGGCACAGCCAGGCCAATGAAGCCGCTTTCGCTCACATACCGGGACTACGAGTTGTCGTTCCATCGACTCCAGAAGACGCGGCCGGCCTGATGTGGACGGCGATGCATTCGGAGGA
>JBGCDN010000401.1:0-15451 GCA_045105495.1 Planctomycetaceae bacterium | reverse complement strand
GGAAGTGCAATGCTAAGCGTCCGCCAAGTTGCTGAGCGACTCAACGTTAGCCGCTCATGTGTTTATGAGCTGATCTCATCCGGCAAGATCCCGCACCATCGCATCGGCAAACGCCGAGGCGTTATCCGGGTAACTGAAACTGGATTGCAGTCTTACCTTGATTCGATTCGCGGAGGCTGCGTTCCACCAACGCGATCTCTTCAGCCATCTACGACTCTGAAGCATCTCCACCTTGGCCGCGGTTAAGTTGAGCCCTCAGGTGCTCAGCGTTCTGAGAAAGATGTGCATAGGTCCTACCAAGCATCGACAGGTCTGAATGCCCCATCAATGCGGCCACCACCACTGCATCCACTCCGGATTCGATCATGCGAGTCGCGAAACTATGTCGGAAATTGTAGAGACACAATTTGACGTCGATGTGCTTCTTCATCCGGACAAATCGACAGTTGATGTTATTGCGATCCCACGGTCGATCTTTCCGATTCCGAAAGATCCGTCCGGAAGTCCATTTTGCCGCCAGCCGAAAGGTAATCTCCGCGGATCGCTGTGGGAGATACACTACTCTCTCCCGCTTCTTCCCTTTGGATTCCAGTCTCGGAAATATCCAACGCTTGTTCTCCAAGTCAACATGTCGAGCCTCGGCGGCGAGTATCTCCTGCGGACGAGCGCCAGTTTCCCATGCGATAGTCAGCAGGTCGCGGAACGGTTCATCATTGGCAAGTTGCATGACTTGCTGAAACAGGTTTTCCGTAATGACAAACTCGCGCCGTCCGGCACTCGGCTTCTCCATGCCCTCGATCGGATTGACGTCGACATAGCCCATTTTACGGGCCCAGTTGATGGCACGCATGCCGGCAGTGACGCATCCACGTTTGTGCCCGTCAGAACAGTCTTTCTGATCGATCCAATTTTGGATGTGGTAGGGACGCAGTTCGGCAGCGAGGAGAGGCCGTTTAAGTGTTCCCAAAAACCACTGAAGCCGGTCTTGGTACCACTCGTACGTCCGGATTGCACGGTGACGCTTGGTCCAGTCCAGGAACGCGTCGAGAACGCCCACGAGGGTCTCAGGCCGCACAAGTACGAGCTGTCCCGCCCGATGAGCGGACATCAGCGAATGGTACTGCTCAAAAGCAGCATCTTCGTCTGGCCCGAGATTCAGCTGGCGACCATCCAGCGTGACGTACCACAACCCACGGGCGGGGCGGAACCAAGGCTTAGGGAATTTCGGCATCTGCAAACCTCCAACTCAAGAGTGAGAACACCTGAGCGAGCCGGAAGGCTTGCCGCCCCGCGCTGCAACGCGGGGCGTTTTTCTGTGACAGAAACTGTGACAGCGAGGAAATTATCCGTTAACGAAGAAAGCCTGGCAACCGTAAACGGTTGTCAGGCTTGAACTTCTGTAAGCGAGGCCGACGGGACTTGAACCCGCAACCCCCGGATCGACAGTCCGGTACTCTAACCAATTGAGCTACGGCCCCTCGCTGTGCCAAATCTTAGTCACCGTTTCATCGGAACTCAAGCTAACGCACTTGAGTTTTGTAAGCAGGACAAATCAAAACCAACAGGGTTCAGGGCAAACGGGCCGCTGCAGCCGGAATTTTCGCGACGACTCGCCTTTTTCCGGCCTTAGATCTGTGAACTGCTGTGACTTCCGTGCATCCGTTTCAGTCTCAATTGACGCTGCTGATCTGTGCTCAGCGGTGGGTGGCTGGTCTGCAATCCCCTTTTCGCACGAGTTGAGTTGACTGTGGACAAGCACTGGGGCAGGTTTGCTTGCGTTTCGCCACGGCTCAATCGTCGATGAGTCCGTCGCGGAATGCTTCGACAGGTAGTTCTTTACCAGTGATCGCACGGAACTGCGTTGAGAGTTGCTGAATGTAAATTTCTGTTGGCTCGACCACCGTGCAGCCTCTCTCTCGAGCTTCTTCGGCAAGGGAACTTGCGTCTGGGTAACGGCTGACGTCGAGAACTGTCATGTGTTCTCTCAAAATCGAGGGGTTTAGACCGCGACTTTGGGCCTGACTGACTGGAATTCCGGCGTCTGTAAACACAAGAAAGTCGGTCACCGTATCGTAGATTGCCGACCACGGGATGACAGATGCATCGTACTGACTGGCCATCGCCGTGGCAGACTTGTCGTCAGGTGTCGCAATGCTGACGGCCGCTTCTGCCTCAGTGAGAATTGGGAGAATCGAACGAGCTACAGAATTGGCGCCGATCACCATAACACGCCGGCGAGCAATGTCTTTTCCACTGGCGGTAAGCGCTGCCTGAATTGCCTTGCGGAGTGTGTTGTGTCCGTGCCATAGACTGTCCCTTCGCAAAAGCAGGTCGGCGAACTTTCCATCGGCGACCCCGCGATGATGGTTGTCAATCAACGAGTACACCGAATCAACATTCGCCGATCCAACCAACATGCCGCGAACCTTGAGTGCCGAAAGCATCTTGTTGACATGTTTAAGCTTACCGATCCGGAGCGGCAAACAACGGACATCTGCTCCGAACTTTCGGAAGGCGGCGTTGAGAACTCGAATTGACGCAATCTCTGTTTCGCCCATGCCAACGACACCAACAAATCGAGTGGTTGGATTAATGTCCGTCCAACCATACGAATCGTTGAGCTCCCAGACCGTCTTCTGTCCGGGGTGCGCTTCCATGCCTTTTTCGAGAGCTGCATAGATCCAGGGAGAACCAAACTTTCGGCCAAGCAAAGAAAACGTCACGCTGGAATCGCCTAGTCCCATGCCGACGACAGGAAGCTCGCGCTTCTGGGAAACAGCGGCCAGCAGAGGCCAGGCTTCATCCAGCGTTCGGGTTGGCCAGGTGAACTTGACGACGTCGGCTCTGTGGTGCTTGGCTTTTGTGAAGACATCGTCCACGTTGCCCAACGGGCGATCGATGCTGTTCACGCTGATGACCCGTTTGGTTTCGCCAAACCTCGGTATCCGATCAGCGATATCCAGTTCCAACTCAATATACGCCGGGTTCGCGGCGATAGCGTTTCGAAATAGCTGCAGTCGATCTTCTTCGCTCCCGGCCCAATGACCTCCATCTCGTTCACGGCGACACGAGATGAGAATCGGTTTGTCGAACCCAGACAACAGTTCGCCGATGTCGGGTGTCTTAATCAGCTTGTCGAGGCAAACCTCGATCAAGTCACCGTGCCGCGACGCGTTGAGAATGTCGACTTTGGCCAACTGACGTGATTCTGGCGTAACTGAGATGCAAAGCATGTTGAATGTCTTTAGAGCGACAGATGTGTGCGTCGGGGTTAAGTGCTGTGGGGCGTGCAGCGACCCATGGAAACCTCGATTCGAGGCAAGATCAACCAGCAGAGAATTTAGCTCAATAGCTTCATTGCGCGGGCGTTACTCAGCGACTAGTCTGGCGAACTGCTCTCTATCAACTCGTCGTAGGTCTTGCGTGCTGCATCATAGGCTTTTCTTGCTTCAGCCCGTTCTGTTTGACGAATTCGACCCTGCTTCGCATTCCAACAGACATCGACCGCTCTCCGACACCATTCCGCACTTTTCCGGCTCGCCCTGATGGGCTGGTTATTCACGTGGACGAAGACTGGATTGGTATGCACCGATGGCAAAATTCGAACCGCCACCCAACTCGATTGTCCAATACTGAGGTCGAATTCCATTCGGTTAAGCTGGCCATCGGCCTTCAGCTCGCGAGTCGCCACGACTTTTCCATTGACGATAACTTCCACTGGAACGTTTCGAGTATCGCCGAGCCGACACCGCTCAAGATGCCAATATGGCTTCGAATCCAAACGTCGAGACCGGATTGAACGTGTTAGATCTGTTTGCTGTTCTTCCAGCAATGCGGCGGCATCAAAAGACACTCGAACTTTGGCCGGCTTCGCCAGGTTCAACTGACTAATTTTCCCTTTGTCTCCTTCTTCACCAACGGCAACATTGTTTACTTGGAAGTCCATGATGTGACTTAATCCATCACCACAATAGCTCCGTCCGTCCTTCAAGCCATCGACCCAGTTGTCGAAGTTGAGCTCTTCATCTTCATCTAGCTTGACGTAGATTCGCCCCAGCCCAACTTTGTCTCCATAGATGCAGGGGAAATCCGTCTCACCGCTAATTCTGGTTCGGAAGCCGCAGTTCAACGTGTGGTACCAGATATTGAGTTCCCAGATGGCTGGTGTATCAACGGCGGAAATGAAATCGCACAGGCCTTGAGCAACCGACACGATGTACTCGTTCGCGCCGATGCCATCGAACGGCGGCATTGCATAGTCCGGCAATTGACTAGCTGCTTTCCCCTGCCAACCCGCCGGTGCTCCACCCCATGTGTTGCCGACGAATTTTCGAGAACCATCTGGCATCACATCCGGTAGAGCCAGCCCCCAACCGCTGTGGCTGTAGCCAACCACACCACCTTGCTCTTTGCCCCACTTCAGAACCGGCAACGTCCAACTGGGCCACTCTTCGATCTTCGTGGTTCCCGGGAAGTCATCTTCCTGCAATCGTAGCAAGCAGAGATGACCGGCATGTGACGACGGGAACCCGCTGACTTCCACGTCGTACCGCATTAGATAGTCAGGTCGAGACAACTTCGACACCGCGCCTTCGAAGAACTTCTTCTGCGAATACCAACATGGACCCCAGCTCAACACACAGCCGACGTTCAGATCTTCTCCAAGAATATGCCGCATCATGTCGTCTGGTCCGACACCTTCAGTGGGACTGTCGTAGTGAGCACAACCGGCCGCGTGGACATGATGATCACCAGAGAACCACTGTCGCCTGGCTGCATGTATCCAGCGTTTCAAACGAAACTCTACGGCTTGGTCTGGACTGTCGCTGACCGTCACCTTTCGAGATTCGGGAAGATACTCAGGCCCACGACTGATGTTGAAAGTGTAGGTCCCCGATGGCAGCAGAAGCGTCTCACCATCCTGCCGATACACTTGATTGTGGAAGAAGAAATCAGGAGCCAGCCGACGGGCGGGGTTGGGATACACACGGCCTCGTTCGTCGCGAACGATAAAAGCGGCCATCGTGGGTTCGCCGTCAAAGTCTTTGACGCCAAGCTTCAACGCGATAGCAGGTTTGCAGTCAAACAGAATGGAAGTCGCGTTTCGAAAGCCTAAGTCCTGCGTTCCCTGCCCGACATCGAACGCAAGTTCAGCTTCACGTTTCCCTTTGTCTCGCGAGTACAAATGGATAATCCGGTACTCGCAGGCCAGCCCCGACAGCCTGGGCTTCAGCGGCTGCCGTTCGTACATCGAGATATCAAGAAATCGATTTGGAACCTCGGCTTCCGTCACCAGCTTCTGATCCGTCATCGGCTGCTCTCTCGCGCCGCGGCCTTGCATGAATATTGGTTTCGCGTTGGGGCTACTGACTCGTAGCTTTGGCGTGATTCCAGCTTCGTTGTGAACCTTCACCAGAAAGCTTCGCCAACCCTGCTGGACCAGCTGTTTCGTGGCCGGCCCTTCATCAACTTTGACTCGACTCTCAGCATTGATGTGAACGACTGCCACGCACAGCTTGTCCAGAACTCGCTGGATTGCTTCGTTCGACTTTCGAGCGTCAGGCGACTTCGCAGCCGACTGGACGGCGGCCGCATCCGCCTTGGATAGAGGCGAACCAGCAGCATCCATCGCCAAGACCAACCGCTGTGTTGCTGCCACAAACGGCTGGTTCTCGACTGTCACCATCGGCATTTGCTGCGCAAGCGCGACGGTTTGGATAGACAGATAGAGGGCAAGCGAAACGAGTGACGTCCAAACGTACATAGGATTGTTCTCATAGGAGACTGACCGCTGCAATTCTCCAGTTTCGAGCCTTACTTGCAAACGGGCCTACGAATCAGATGCAAAACTGCGGGCATCTGGTAAGTCGTGTTCAGCGCCGCAACAATGCGGCGATGACTGCAACAGCCACCGAACGCGAACCTTGGCAACAGGAACTTGTCGATGCCATTCGAGACCCAAAAGCCTTGCTGCGCCAACTGAGCCTGCCGGGATCGCTGCTGGCCGATGCATTAAAAGCCAACCAGGCTTTTCGGCTGATGGTCACTCGCAACTTCCTGCAACGAATGAAATCGGGCGACGTCAACGACCCGCTGCTACGTCAGGTTCTCCCCGTTGCTGAGGAGTTAGAAACCGCACCTGACTTTGTAGCCGATCCATTACAGGAAGCCGACGCAAGGAAGGCCCGAGGTCTGGTTCAAAAATACACGAGCCGAGCGTTACTGATTGCGAATGGAAACTGTGCGATCAATTGCCGCTACTGTTTTCGCCGAGAGTATCCATACGAATCAGAACCCCGGCGGCTTGAAGACTGGCAACCGGCCTTCGACGCGATTGCAGACGATACCGAGATCAGCGAAGTCATTCTCAGCGGCGGCGATCCGTTGATGTTAAGCGACAGTCGGTTCAGTGCGATTCTGGATCAACTGGAATCAATCCAGCATCTACGAATGCTGCGGATCCATTCACGATTGCCAATCGTTCTGCCATCGCGAATCACTGACCGATTGAAGAGTCGTTTGTTGTCATCTCGACTTCAACCAGTGCTGGTCGTTCACAGCAATCACCCAAATGAGATCGTTGGCGATTGCGAGACGGCTCTGCGATCGACCGTTCGTTCTGGTATTCCGACGCTCAACCAGACGGTCCTCTTGAAGCAGATTAACGACAACGCACCAACTCTGATCGAACTGTCGAAGCGGCTTACGGCAGTCGGCGTCATGCCGTATTACCTGCATCAGTTGGATCACGTTTCTGGAACAGCTCACTTTGAAGTCGAACAACAGGTCGGCCGAGCAATCATTTCCGAAATGCGAAAGTCATTGCCGGGTTATGCAGTCCCGCGATTTGTTGTGGAAGAACCAGGCGAACCACATAAAACGGTCATTGTATGAACGACGAACTCTTCGACGTTGTAGACGAGAACGATACGGTTCTCTGCCAGTTGCCGCGACCAGTGGTCCACAAAGAGAAACGGATGCATCGAGCGGTTCACATCTTTGTTTTCCGCAGCGCCGGCAAGATGTTGATTCATAAGCGAACCAAGACGAAGGAGGAATTCCCAGACGTCTGGACGGCATCTGCTTCGGGCCATGTCTCAGCCGGTGAAGACTACGACATCGCCGCGCCGCGGGAGTTGTGTGAAGAGTTGGGAGTCACCACGTCGCTGACACGTCTTCACAAGTTCTCGCCCTGCCCCGACACCTGCAACGAACACACGGTTCTGTACCGTACGACCTCTGACGAACCGCTTTCGGTCGACGAGAACGAAATCGCAGCCGTCGAGTTCTTAACGCTGTCAGAGATTCATGCGAAGATTGAACGTACGCCGGAAGCATTCTCGCCTGCGTTTCGATTGCTGTTTCGTTGGTTCCGAAACAACGTGGAGTGCAGTTCGTGACAGGCGCTGAGAGCTTGTTGCCGGAACGGCGCTTCGATTGGTCGCGGCCTACGAGGTTCTAGTCGCTCGGCCATTGTACCGCAGCTAGTGTTTTGGACATCAGCGGTTCGAACTCAGCCGCTAGTGGCTTTCCACTCTCTTTGCTGACGTCGGTGTTGAAGAGAACGGCCCAGGCAATTCCGTTCGCTTCGCTGACAGTCATGGACGATGTTCCAGCCATCGAACCGCCATGCCAAAAGCGAACACCTTCGTCTGTTTCTTGAACCCATAGCCCTGCGCCGTACCACGATTTGTCTTCGCTCTTCTCGTCGGGCTTGGCCAGCATTTGCTTAAGCGTTTCTGCTTCTACAAGCGGGTTCGCCTCCCGTCGAATGGCGTCGAAGAACCGCGCCAGATCACCTGCCGTCGAAGTCCATCCAGCGGTCGAGTCCATAATCTCCAATTGGAATACGCCGTCTGGCTGACGAACAATGTCGGGAGCATCAATCGTCTTGCCTGCTCGACGGACCTGAGCTTGAGATGCGGTCCAATAGGCTGCTGCCTTTTGATCGCGTTGCATGTGGTACCAGGCTTCCAGCTTCGGACGCTTGTCCGGAACCGAACGGGCGCGCTTGGTGTTCTTTAGCTCCAAAGGCTTCAGTATGTTTCGTAGAACTGTGCTGCCGTACGTCCTGTCGTCAGCTATTTCGATAACACGACCAAGCAGACAATAACCGAAGTTCGAGTAACCAAACTGAGATCCGGGTTTGAAGTCCAGTCGACGCGGGAGCTGATATTTAACGACGTCTTTGGCTGTAGCGTCTTTCCGCAGCTTCAATTCCTGAGCGACCAGTGGGCTCCGAAACATTGGGTCTTGAGACTTCTTCGCATCCCAGCCACCACGATGCTGTAGCAGGTGCTGAATTGTGATCTGGTTCCATCGGTCATCTTTAATCGACGAGACCCCACGGAACCGAGCCTGCTTCAATAATGGAACGATTGCAGCGTCCGCTTTCACCCGTCCCTTCTCAACAAGCTGCATCGTCGCAATAGCGGTAAACGTCTTTGAGATGTCGGCGATCCTCATGGGCGTATCAAGTTCCATGTGTTGCCGCTCATTCGCGTTCGCCCAACCAAACGCTCGTTCATAGACCAGTTGCCCATCTCGCATCATCGCCAGCGTGACACCGGCGGCGTTGTGCGTCTTCCGGAAAGACTTCACAAGCTTGTCGATCGGTTCGAGATGCTCAACACGTTCTCCCTTCTCAGGCTGTCGGCCGGTTGGCAAAACCAAAGTAGAAATGGGAGGCTTCGTTTTGAGCCAGATTGTGGAGATGAAGTTCTGTCCGTTCGCGTTAATCGAAGTCTGTTGCGCGATGGTATAGCCCTCGGGACCGTATCGAGCTCGCGCTTGGGTGAGTTGTTGTGGCGTGAGATTCAACAAAGTCATCCATCCGGTCTCGTCCGGATTGGGAATTAACATGACATCGAACACCACCTGATTCTTGAGAATCTTCGGCTGAATCGCGCTGACACGCGTTCCGTTTGCCAACGCTTCGCGAACGACATTTCGCATCTGACCGGGAGACTGGTTATTCAACGTCTGCGCGTAGGCTGGTTCATCCGTCACGGTAAGGAGAATCAAGGCAGACAGCAGTGCGGTAGCAACAGGTTGTGAGTTCGCCATCGTTCTCCTCCCGTGAAGACGCGGAATCATGAGGCTCTATCATGCATGCACCGACTTCTTTTGCCAACGATGGCAGGTTGTGCAGTTCCGACAGGCTAATCGACGCGGTTTACCTTTTGGTGCACCGCGAACGACATATCCCACGTGACATCCTTCTTCGGAGCGGTGAATACCGTTTTCCAGGTCAGGCCGTCTTCACTGCGTTTGATGTCGTACAGTCCGCGTCCCACGTTGATGATGGTGCCGGTGCCTGAAGTCACGAATCGCCCACCGGGCGTCGACTTCGGCAGATCTTCCCAAACGATCCCATCTTTGCTGCGTCGAGCGTGGCTGCCCTTCTTCGCGGTCAACCAGAACTCACCCTTCACGAAACTCAGGCCTCTCCACGCCTTGCCCCAACCTTTCAGTCCGTGTTCATGAACTGTCCACGTCACACCACCATCCGCCGATCGCGCGACGTGGTTCGGGTAACTTACGAGGAAGACTCCGTTCCCAAACGTTACTACGTCTTGCTTTTGCCCAGCCGATTCGGGAATCCGACTATGCTTCCATGTTTGGCAGTTGTCGTCGCTATAGAAAACATGACGATTGTCGCCGACGACGACAAATCGTCCCCCGGTATAGTTTCCGAAGCCGGAGATCATGTGATGAGTCTTGCCATCACCAAGCACTGGCTTGATGTTGTGCGATTGAAAGTCTGACACGGTTTCGTTTGAACTTGTCACCCCACGCCATTGATCCGAGCTGGTTAGGAAGATCTTGTTCCCGGCTGTAGCACTCCAAACGCTGCCAAGCTTTCGGGGCTGTTGGATAAGGTGACTCCAGTTGCGACCATCGTCTGAACCGACATAAACGCCCGGCGTACCACAACCAGAAAACACCCCGATCACTCCGTTCGTGTCTGCCATTCCGTAAACAGCAAAGGTTCCATGCCAACCGCCGTCTTCTTCGGAGTCCGTACCGAGGAATGTCTGTTTCCAGGTCTTGCCGTCATCACGAGAAACCAAAATTCGCATACCCTGCTTCGAGCAAACCGCGAATACCGGTTCTTCAAGCCGCGGCCTCATCTGCTTGCCGTACGGAATGTGCTTCGAGATGGGCACATGCTTCTTCTGGGCCAGCGCGATGCCTGAATTAGCAGTCGCGAAACAAAGTACGCTCAGTAAGACGAGGAAGCAGCAACGTGCGTGGTTCAAAATGGCCATGAACACTCTCTTTTGAACACCGATGGTAAGCGGCAAACTTTGCTTGACCCAATTCCTCTCAATATCTCATCGAATCGCCGACACGCAATCGTTTCGCCAAATCTTCGCGTTCACACCAGCAGAATCTCCCGGTACATCCCCTGTACGTGCATGGACTGCTTCGTGCGAATACCCAAAACGGCGATCTTTCTTTCAAGCATAGCAAGGCAAAAATCTGGCACCCGATGACCCTCACCAAGTCCGCGCCGAAGGTGCGGAATGGTGCCGTTCTATCCGGAGGTTCTTCTAATGCTGATTGAGAATTTCATCTCACGCCTGTTCTCGAATTCGTCGCGGCGACCTACCCGGTTGAGAAAACCACGTAAGTCGCTCACGAGACGGTCTGTTGTGACAAGCAGTGAAGCATTGGAGGCAAGAGCACTTCTGGCGGCGACCGCGAGTGTTGCGATTACAACATCAGCAACCCCAGCTGAAGACGACGGCACGGTACCGTTTTCTGTCACGCTGACAGGATCCGGTACTCTGGACAATGATGTCTCAATCCTTGCATCAAGTGCTGCTGGAACAGCAACTGGCGGCGGCACTGACTATGCAGATTTCAGTGAAACCATCACATTCGTGGCTGGTACTGACCTAGACGCCGCTGGCGGCTCAGTCACTGCGTCACGTAGTGTGACCCTGACCAACGATCAGTCGCTCGAAGTCAACGAAGGCTTCACCGTTGATCTGAGTGGGTTGAGCTTCACTGGTCCCGATGCGATCACGACCGGCAATGCGTCTTTCGGTGTCACCGTTGATGATGACGAAGCGGCGACGCTTGCCATCGGTGCAAGTTCAACCATCACCGAAGAAGGCGGAGCACAAAACGCCGGTGTTGTCACACTGACAATCACAGGTAGTGGAACTGGTGGTCTACAGCTTGGCGATGGCGTTTCCATTACCGCAGACATCACCGATGCCACGACAGGTTCAGGAACCAGCGGAACTGATTACACCGCAGTCGGAACACAAACAGTTACCTTCGATTCAAACGCAGCAACCGGCGCGACCCAAAACGGGACAATCGTCGTCACCAACGACCAGTCCCTCGAAACGAACGAAGGCATTAATCTCACACTTGGAAACCTTGGCGCGTCCAGCACTGATACAACACTCGGCACAACAGCAAGCGCGGTAACGATCGACGATGACGAAGCGGCGACTCTGAATATCGCTGCAACGTCGACCATCGCTGAAGAAAGTGGTGCCCAGGCAAGCGGTACTGTCACTCTGACGATTACAGGCACAGGAACTGGCGGACTGCAGCTGGGTGATGGAATTTCACTAACAGCAGATATCACCGATGCAGGCGGTGGTTCAGGAACCAGCGGAACCGACTACACGTCTGTTGGAACGCAAACACTGACGTTCGATTCCAATGCAGTATCCGGAGCAACACAGAGTGCATCGATTGCTGTCGCCAACGACCAATCGTTGGAAGTGAATGAGACCATTAACCTGACACTCGGAAACCTCGGCGCGGCGGGCACGGATTCAGCACTTGGCACGACAGCAAATACTGTCACGATCGATGACGACGAGTCTGCGACACTGGACATCGCAGCAAGCTCCACAGTGAACGAAGAAGGTGGAGCACAGAACACTGGCGTCGTGACTCTCACAATCACTGGTTCAGGAACGGGCGGACTGCAGCTTGGTGACGGCATCACTCTGACTGCTGATATCACCGACGCGGGAACCGGCAGCGGCACAGGCGGTACCGACTACTCTGCAGTCGGAACGCAAACCGTCACCTTCGATTCCAACGCAGCCACCGGCGCGACTCAGAATGCAACGATCACGCCAACCAACGATCAACTGCTGGAAGCCAACGAAACTGTCAACCTGACACTGGGCAACTTTGGGGCAACAGCAACGGATGCATCTCTAGGAACCACAGCAGGTACCGTCACACTTGACGACGACGAAGCAGCGACACTCGCCGTTGCGACAACAGCGACGGTAACAGAAGAGGGTGGCATTCAAGATATTGGCGTCGTCACGCTCACAATTACTGGTAGCGGTACCGGGTCACTGCAGCTTGGAGACGGCATTTCTCTAACTGCCGACCTTACCGATGCAGGCACTGGCACAGCGACTGCCGGCAGCGACTTCATCGCACCGGGAACGCAGACGGTAACCTTCGACAGCAATGCAGCCACAGGCACAACTCAAGACGGCGCGTTGGTAGTCAACAACGACCGATCTCTGGAGAACACCGAAACTGTTCGACTTTCACTCGGTAATGCCAGCGTTGCAGGAACCGACACAACACTTGGCAACGCAGATCAGGTCGTCAGTATCAATGACGACGAGTCTGCAACCATTGCCATCGCAGCGACAGGAACCATTAGCGAAGAAGGCGGTGTGCAGAACGCTGGAACCGTCACGCTGACCATTACCGGCTCTGGTACAGGTGACCTCGAACTCGGCGACGGCATTACGATCTCCGCAGACATCACGGACCTAACGACAGGAACAGCTACCGCCGGTACGGATTACACTGCGGTCGGAACTCAAACACTCAATTTCAACAGCAACGCCGCTACCGGTGCGACCGGCAGTGCGACATTTGTTGCCACAAACGATCAGTTACTCGAAACCAACGAGACAATCGAAATCTCGTTGGGGAACCTCGTTACGGGCGGCACTGACGTATCGTTTGGAACGACAGCCAGCACCATCACAGTTGACGACGACGAGTCGGCGACTCTAAGCGTTGCCGCCAACTCAGCAATCACTGAAGAAGGCGCGGCTCAGAACGCTGCGGCGGTTACGCTGACCATTACAGGTAGCGGAACGGGAGGTTTGCAGCTCGGCGACGGAATCACGCTGTCAGCCGATCTTGTTGACGGTGCATCTGGAACCGCATCGACCGGCACCGACTACACAGGCGCAGCGACTCAGACTGTCATGTTTGGTTCGAACGCCGCGACAGGTGCAACTCAAAGTGCGACCTTCACCCCGGTGAATGACCAATCGCTCGAGGTGAACGAAACCATTGACATCACGCTTGGCAACCTCAGCGCAGCCAGCACTGACTCGTCTCTGGGAACGACAGTTGGAACGGTAACCATTGACGATGACGAAGCCGCGACGCTGTCTGTTTCGTCAACTTCATCGGTCATGGAAACCGGTGGAGCTCAAACTGTTGGCGTTGTCACGCTTACCATCACGGGCACCGGAACAGGTGGACTGCAGTTAGGCGATGGCATCACGCTATCCGCCGATGTCACGGACGCCGCGAGTGGAACCGGCACAAGTGTTGACGACTACGATGCGTTCGGAACTCAAACCGTAACGTTTGATTCCAACGCCGCCACCGGTGCGACGCAGGATTCAATGATCACGATCGTCAACGATCAATCGCTGGAAGCCAATGAGACAGTCAACCTGTCGCTTGGAAACCTCTCCGCAGCAAGCACAGATTCGAGTATTGGAACCAGCACCAATGTCGTCACGATTGACGACGACGAATCTGCAGTGATCGACGTGGCTGCATCATCTTCGGTCACAGAAGAAGGCGGATCTCAAAGCGTCGCGACACTCACTCTGACAATTACCGGTACGGGCACCGGCGGACTCCAGTTGGGCTCAGGAGTCTCTGTCTCTGCGGACCTGACAGACGATGAAACTGGCGACGCGACCAGCGGTGACGACTACACCGAGATTGATTCTCACACGATCACTTTCGATTCCAATGCCGTCACTGGTGCAACTCAGTCAGCGATGCTGGCTGTCACCAACGACCAGTCTTTGGAGGTCAACGAAACGATTGACCTGACCGTTGCGAATCTTGTCACAGGGGGCACGGACTCGTCGCTGGGCGACACGACCCACACAATCACGATTGACGATGACGAATCCGCCACACTTGATATTGCTGCAACATCGACGATTACCGAAGAAGGCGGTGCTCAGGCCGCTGGTGTGGTCACGCTTACCATCACCGGTTCTGGTACCGGTGGACTGCAGCTTGGTCCCGGCATTTCACTGACAGCGGACGTGGCTGACGTCATGGCAGGCACTGCGTCTGCCAGCGACTACGGCACAGTCGGAATGCAAACAGTGACCTTCGATTCCAACGCAGCCAGCGGAACCACTCAGGCTGCCATGATCACACCGGTCAACGACCAATCATTGGAAGCTGGCGAGACCATTGAGTTGAGCCTTGGCAACTTTGGGGCCACGGAAACGGAGGCGTCTCTTGGTGACACTTCCAGTACTGTCACAATCGACGACGACGAAGCTGCATCCATTGACATTGCGAGTGCAACAATGGTCACTGAAGCAGGTGGTGCTCAGGCTGCTGGCATGGTGACGCTTACTATCACCGGCACCGGAACTGGTGTTCTTCAACTCGGCGATGGTATCTCTGTCACTGCTGACGTCACGGACGCCATGACGGGCACAGCCACCAGCGTCGATGACTTCGACGCAGTTGGCACTCAAACGGTCACCTTCGATTCCAACGCCATGACTGGTGCGACTCAGGGCACAACCATCACTCCAGTCAACGACGGTCGCGTCGAGATGGATGAAACAGTCAATTTGGTTGTTGGCAATCTCGGGACTGATGGAACCGATTCATCCATCGGGACCATGACCAACATCGTCACCATCGAAGATGACGACGATCGATGCGGCGGATACGGACCAGGCGACGCTGTGACCCTGGATGACGGAACGGTCTACGTGCCGGGCACTCTTGCCGGTGATGTCATTTCCACCAGTGAAACAGCGACTGATCTGCGAGTCACACTAAACGGCACAGATACCGACTTCGCACTCGGCATGGTGACCCGTGTTGTCATCTGCGGTTTTGATGGGGCTGATAGCGTCACCCTTGGAACCTCTCATGAAGCCCGAGTAGACGCTGGATGGGACAACGACTCGGTTGTCGGCGGCCCAGGTGCAGACAAAATCATTGGTGCCCACGGCGACGACTCGTTGCAAGGCTTTGGTGGTGACGACACGATCTTTGGCGGTGCCGGAAACGACCGCATCGAAGGCGGAACCGGGCACGATTCCCTCGGCGGTGGCAGCGGCGGCGATACTCTGATCGGCAACACTGGTCGTGACAGCCTGCTTGGTGGTTCCGGCAAAGACCGGCTGATTGGATCGGCTGGAGCTGACGACAT
>JBGCDN010000400.1:0-2506 GCA_045105495.1 Planctomycetaceae bacterium | reverse complement strand
TCGGCCAGTGTCTTGTGCACGACACACGCACAGCAACACGTAGATAACATAGACGAAAAAATACAACGCTAAGGAGAATGGCGGGGGTGGGGGGGGGGTGGGTGAGGCAATCGTCCACCGCAAAAAAATCATAGGCGGTAGGGGTAGGAAGACGGCGACACCCAGGGCCCTACTTGCCGATTACTCAGACAGAGTGACTCTAACTAAGATCGCTTTAGCTGCCTTACCCAGCAACAAATTACTTGAACGACGACATGCAAATACCCAACTCTGAACGTCTCAAATTCCATTTCGTGACGGCTGCCGACGAAGAACGTTTCTTTCAGCTCGACAAAGATCCGGAAGTGATGAAATACGTCACCGGTCGCCCGATGACTCGAGAAGACGTCAAGACCTGGTGCATTCCGCGACTGGAAAAGTACGCGTGTCAGGAACGCGGCTGGGGATTGTGGGGCATGACGCGACTGGACAATGCTCAGTACGTCGGCTGGATTCTTGTCCGGCCAATGCACTTTTTCGAACCAGACCAACGCGACGACAACGACCTCGAACTTGGTTGGCGCCTCTTCCAATCAGAATGGGGCAAGGGCTACGCCACAGAGGGAGCTCGTGCGGTGATGGACACGTTGCGAACCAACAACGCCTGCACTCAGTTCAGCGCGGTTGCCGTGAAGGAGAACACGGCGTCGACCAACATTATGAAGAAGCTGGGTATGTCGTTTGTGAACGAAGAGATCTACACAGATCCCGACATCGAAGATCAGCTCTGTGTCGTCTACTCGTGCTCAGCCAATGCGGGCTGAGAAGTTCTCCAAGCAGAACCTGACCCAACGCCGCTCGAACATCAACCGATTAATGTCTGAACCACCTTCGCATCATCAGGGGCGACTCGAACAGGACGTCCGTCGCTGGTGTGCAGCTCGTGAGCCGGATCAACACCGAGCAAGGTGTAGATTGTCGCAGCCAGGTCGCTTGGTGTCACTGGGTTGTCCTTCGGATATTCGCCAAGCGTATCGCTGCTTCCGTAGACCTGACCGCCTTTGATGCCACCGCCGGCGAGGGCCACGCTGAAGACGTTCGGCCAGTGGTCTCGACCGCCGTTCGAATTGATCTTCGGCGTACGACCGAATTCGCCCATTACGACGACGAGTGTTTCGTCCAGCATGCCGCGTTCAGATAGGTCGCCGATGAGTGCGGAGAGTGCGCGGTCGAAGGATGGCAGGTGGGCGTTCCGGTCGCCGGGGTAGCGTTCTCGCAGGTTGTTGATGTTCTGGTGAGTGTCCCAGCCGTTGCTGTTCACCGTGACGAAGGGAACACCGCGTTCGACAAGTCGTCTTGCGAGCAAGCAGCTTTGGCCAATCCCATTGCCGCCGCCCATGCCGTACCGACCTCGGACCGCTCCGGATTCTTCGGACAGGTTGAACGCGGCTTTGGCGTCCTTCGACGCGATCAGGTTGTAGGCGCGTTCGAGATCTTTGTTTTCGACGATGGAACCGGATGCATCTTTGGCTCGGCTGAATTCATCGAAGGCGTTGACGATCTGACGACGTCTATCAAGCCGTGACAGATCCAGGCCCTTGTAAAAGTCCAGGTCGCGAACTCGGAAGTCGGGCCGCTCCGGATTCCCGCCAACGGAAAACGGAGCAGTCTCAGATGGAAGGAAACCATTCCCGCTTAGCAAGCCACCACCGACTCGAAACGCGGGAACAGAAATGTGCGGCGGAAGAACCGTGTTCGACTGACGAACACTCGCCAACGTCGCACCAATGGTTGGGTACTCCAGCGCGGGAGTCGGCTTGTAGCCCGTCATCATGTAGTGCGTGCCGAAGTTGTGTTCACCCAGCGGCGACGTCATCGAACGCACGATGGACAGTTTGTCCATGACCTGCGCGGTCTGGTCCAGGCATTCGTTAATGCGAATACCATCGACGTTCGTTGCAATGGTTCCCATGGGCCCGCGAACTTCTTCAGGTGCGGTCGGCTTGGGATCGAACATCTCCAGGTGACTCGGGCCACCGTCCAGCCACACAAGGATGCACGACTTGGCTTTCGCCTTGGGTGTGTTCTCACCAGCCCGAGCTTGCAGACGGAAGAAATCTCCCAGCCCAAGCCCAAGCGCAGATAGTCCCCCGATGCGGATGATGTCTCGACGGCTGATACCGTCGCAGCGTCTGAATTGGTTCATGTCTATTTCTTCTCGTAGGTCCGGTTCCCACCGGACGGTTCGACTCTGGCCGGTAGAAACCGGCCCCACTTACCGGGACTCTGTCTTATTCTCTCACGGAGGCACAGAGGAGGTAATCGGCCGCCGTCGCCCCTTTTTCTCCGTGCCTCCGTGCCTCTGTGCCTCTGTGAGATCATTCTCTTCTTCCGCTGCATCGTACAGCTCAGTGGATTTCAGTTCCGTTTCGGTTTGAGCCACAGATTGAACACAGATGAAACACAGATTTTGGATCGGTCCGCACAACATCTGTGTTCAATCTGTGTTTCATCCGTGGCCTTTAAC
>JBGCDN010000399.1:0-3687 GCA_045105495.1 Planctomycetaceae bacterium | reverse complement strand
AACGGTTTATTCGTGTGAGATCAACCTTGTCTGTGAAGGCCAATCGTCCGATGCCGCCTTCTGCTTCGGCAAGATGTTGACGAGCCTTATCGACATCTCCCGATTGAAACGCCGCCATTGCCTGAAAGCACCGCGTTTGTGCGAGGAGCGGTCCGAACTCGACCGTTGTCGGTGTTTTCTTGAACGCTTCGACTCGTAAGTTGGAAGCCTTCTGCAACGTTGCGGCTGCCGTCTTGTATTCGCCCGCACGGAATTGAGCTACGCCAAGTACATGTTGAGCATTCGCACGATCTTGTGTGCCAAGGGTGATGGCCTTTGTGGCAAGTTCGATGGCCCTGGCGACATGTTCCTCTTTCGCGTCACGATGGGCTGTCAGAGCAGAGGCGATCGACAACAGGAAGTCGCCATTGCCGGGCTGTAGCTTCACAACGTCTTCGAGGATAGCCACAGCTTCGTCGAACTGCTTCTGCCTGTGAGACAAACGCGCGAGATGTTCGTGAGTTGTGGTTTCGGCAGGAAACTGCGTGATCTTATCTTTGAACAATTCGATTGCTGCATCGAATTGGCCTTGCCGTTCAAGGAGTGCAGCGAGTTGGTTCCACGCGTAAGTGTCCTTGGGATCGACTTCGATTGCGTTTCGGTACTGTTCAATAGCCGCCGCATGTTTCCCCTGCCGCTCAAGAAACTCCCCAAACCCAGAAGCGAGGTAAGCGCTGTCCGGGCACGTTCTGATCCCGAGCTCAAATGCTCCTCGAGCAGCATCTGGTTGTCCATGCATATCGAGCAATCTGCAAAGCGTAGAATGCCCTGCACTTTGACCAGGGTGACGCTTCACCACCTCGCGAGCGACTTCGATTGCAGGGTCAATCCGACCAAGCATGTGCAGCAAGTCAGAAAGATTGTGTCGTGGCAGGAAGTCATCGGGATCGATTGCGATAGCATCTTCGTAGACTTTGATTGCTTCGTTCGGCTGACGTTCGGCAAGCAGTTTGCTGACCAGCATAAACTGATAGTGCATTTCAGAAGGCGCGACCTCAACAGCCTTCCGATAAGCGGCGATGGCCTCATTCGGCTTACCGGCATCACTGAGCCGATCACCAAGGCGATCAAAGTTCTCTGCTTCAAGTGGCGACCGGTTGGTTGCTTCTTTGAGGACTTCGATTGCTTCATCATGCCGATTCAGCTTCGCCAGCATGTCAGCCTGCTGCCGATAGGCGATCGTTAATCCGGGGGACACTTTGGAAGTCGTGCGATACCATCGCAACGCCTGTTTGTGGTTCCCCAACTCCTCAAAAACACGGCCACTATAGAAGTGCCCGCGACCATCTTCGGGATCAACAGCAACAGCGGTTTGCGCTGCGGCAAGTGCGAGTGGGTAGAATTTACGGTTGGCCAGCTCATGGGCCAGCAGCAGATACGACGCCACATTCGGTGACCGCAGTTCCATTGCCAGACGGCAGGTCTCGATCGCTTCAGCCAGTTGTCCGCTTCCCTCTTGCTGGATTGCGCGATCGAAGAGTTTGCGGACGAGGTCATCAATGGCTGAATGCTGTGGGTCGAGCCTTCGCAAACGCTCGACATGATCCATCATCAGTTGAGTGGCTGGACTACCTTTCGTCAGTTCTCTGAGGTCCAATGCCTCAATGATAGTAGCCTGAGCGGTTGGTGATTGCGGTCTCAGAGCTACTGCCGCTGTGGCGTGTCGAAGGGCTTCGGCGTGGTTCGGCACAAGGCTACGACTCAGTACTTTCGACAATGCGATACGGCTGAAGTAGTCGGACGGGTCATCTGCTACGGCTTGCTTCAAGAGTGCAATCGCTGCCGGTTGCAGCTTGCTCGCCAGGATCTCATCGTGTGTCACTGATAATCGAAACCGCTTCGGATTCCGGCTACTGGTGATGCCATGAAAGTGGACACGTATCCGTACATCTGGACCGGCCGCTTGCCCTGGATCAAGCCCGATTACCAGTTGCTGGTCTACGTCTTCGCCGAATTCGAACACGATATGTGCTTTCAAGTTTCCATCTACACCAAGCCGAAGCCCGCGAGTTGAAAGGAATGCTCTCTCGCCACGGCGTGACATGATCGATATCGGTCGAATTGAATCGAACGTTGCACTTTGCGAGCTTCCAGCGAGCAGCTCGATCTCGCTAAGGCCTACCTCCAGTTTGCGTCCAAGGTGACGATTCGCCTCCTGCGGATGAATGATCTCCAGGCGGATAGCGGTAACGTCTCGTATAGGCAGACGCGCGGTGATACTCACTGTTTCCGCTAGTGGGTCCGGGCCAGAAGCCTCGATGATTCCCTCCGAATCGATCGAGTAAACGGTTCCGTTTTTTACCTTTAGCTGAAGCTCACGAAGTGGTTGCCACTTCACGTTTTCGGACCAGAGTTGGTCAAGATCACGGTTATCGCGGCTGGCGAGGAACTCGGCGAGCTGGACCCGGAATTGATTGGGTTGCTTGTCGATTTTTCCAGATGCCCGTCTGATCGCTGCAACGACGTCATCCCTGTCCATCTCGCTTCGCATTTCGCGTCGCCAGTCTGACGAGTCGGCGCGATGAAGTAGCGTGGTTAAACCAGCGATGCGTTTCGTTCTTGCGTTCTGATTCGCTCGCGGTATCGAAAACCGCATTCGGCCCCATCGGCCAAGCTTCCAAAGCAGAACGTCCGCGTTCCGTTCCCGAGTGGCGGAACGAATCCAAATCCGGAATCCAGACGAGCTTTTGGCGACATGGCGGCAGGGGAACACTGCCACATGCGGTATCTGACCAAACGAACTCCATCGGCCATATTGAACCTCGCTAAGAATTACCCGATGGTCAGCATCGCCGATGCCAAGTTCCAGCGGCTGCCGATTTTCGAGATCGTCAAGTGGTGCGTAATCGACTTGAATATCTACGCCAAAGGCTCCGACGCTTGATCGTCCGGGTCCTCCGCCTGGAAGCGAACTGTGCAACATCGCCTCAAGCCGAATGGCGTTGAGTTCCGTTACGTCCGTATCAAAAGACAACTCATATCCTGACCACGGCGATGGTCCACTCGCGAGGATGGAGTTGTCTTCCAGTACCTTGAATCGGTCGCGTCCGAGAGACTTGAGTTGAACCGGCTTGAGTGTTTGCCATTCAAGCTGTTGCCACTCTTCGATGTGCGGTGGGGCTTTGAGAAGATTTCGCCAACGGTCGAGCGAACTGAGGACGATTGGGTAGATGCTGGGCGGGAGGCTTTTGATTCTTCCTGCTAACTTCTCGATCGCATTTTCATCATCGGACAACTTTAGGCCCCAGTTCGAAAACGCTTCCTCATAAAACACTGCTGGATTCGGTTTCGAAAACAACACTGCCTCGCGGTCTGCGTCAAAGTCCGAACTAGCAGCCTGATACATGGGTATCGCGTTTTGTTGAACGCTTTCCCAGTTCGCACGTTGAGCCCGATAATCCATTTCGTTTTCCCGAGCCTTTTCGAGTGCAGCGACCAATGCGAAGTCGCGTCCGATTGCTTCGACTTGTTTGCCAAGGGTATCAACGCTGTTGGTGATCTCATCTTCGACAGGTTCCGAATCAGCCAGGCTCCGAGCACGCTTCACGGCGGCCAGTGCCCGTTCGACGGATTCCGCATCTGGCGGGGTTTCTTCATCGAGATTCGCGAGTGCCCGGGCGGTCGAGAGTTCCGAGTTGATCTGCTGAG
>JBGCDN010000398.1:0-2779 GCA_045105495.1 Planctomycetaceae bacterium | reverse complement strand
CCAGCAGCGACCAACAAGCGATCGCTCGAAGCGTCGCCGCGAGTCTATCGATGTTGTTGATGACGTCGAGGTAATCGATGACGTGGAAGTGATTGACGATGTCGAGGTCATTGATGACATCGAAGTGATAGAACCGGCTCGTTCGCCGAAACGATCTCACAGCCGACGACAAAATTCGTCTCGTCCCCGAAAGCGGGCCAAGGCCGCCGATGATTTCGATGTTGTCGAAGACTTTGAAGAAGTCGATGGCGGATATGACGACGACTGGCTGGACCTGCCAGCTGGATACGAAGATGGACCAGCCGTTGACCGCCCACCCAGACGGAAGAAGACCAAAGGACGATCTGGTTCGAGCCGTGGTCGCGAGCGATCTTCTCATCAATCGGACGAAGGCGTCGACGGCAGCATCCTTCGCGGGCTCGCCATTATGGTTGGGGCCGTAGTTTGGTTCGTAGTCGGCTGGTATGCCGGGCGAATTTTCATCTATCCGCCCATCTTGTTTGTGGTGGGCCTTGTGACTTTCATCAAAGGACTCTTGAACTAGATCGCTGCAATGAACCTTACTCCGAACAACCGAACCTTGAATCTGCTTGCCCGCTACACCCTGCTAAGCGTGCTGCTTACATCAAATGGCTGTACACCCGAGCCAGAACCAGAACCAGTCGATACCGGTCCGAGAGAAGTCATCTCACAAAACCTGTCCGGCAATAGCCGCTACGTGTGGGAACAAGAACCGCGCCCGTACGTAATTCGTGACCTCGTTATCAGCGAGACGAAGAACGATCAGAAACGCATCGCATCCCTGGTCATGGAGTACCCTGAAACCAAAGAGGAAGTCCGCGTCGCCACGCGAGAGGTCTTCAATGGCTTCTGGGAAGACATCACGAACTTTGGAGCGTCCAACTTCCAGCGAATCGAAATCCGCGTCTTCTGCTGTGAAGAAGACGCCATCGAAAACAACGGCTTCCACATTTTTGAAGTCGAAGGCGGTGGCCTGAACGACCCGGTTCTTCCCAAGTTCGATCAGGCAAACCAGACATGGCAATGGCGAGAGGCGGCGACTCCAGACGAACAGACACGCACCATCTTCCGTGCATACTGGGACGAACAACAACGCATTCCCGGCGACAACCCGTCTGCGGAAGCCGACATCGTCAAGCGGCTTGCAGCAACGCACTCAATGACAGTCAAAGAAATCGCGGCAAAAATCGTCGAAGGCTGGCTATGGCGCAGCCAGGTATCCACGAATGCGAAGCGTATTGAGTACGAAGTTAAGCAATCGCTGGAACGCTGGAAGCTGAACGAGTAGCAACACCTGGTTCCTGACCTCGCTCAGTGGAAGTCCGCCGCAGAAATTGAGAACGCACACGAAACGTTTTTACGTTCGCAGGTACTCGGCTGCATCCACCGTCGGTTGTGATAATGTGAGGTGCTTCAACGTATCCTCACTCAAACTTGAAAGTCGCCCGCCCGAATGACCATCGAACTGATCGTGACCCACCCGGGTGGAGCCCACAAGGACGATTTTCTGGCCTGCAGTCTGTTGGCTCACTTGCACGGTGTTCCAATCCATCGCCGGGACCCGACGGATGAGGACTTGGCGAATCCAGCGATCTGCGTTGTCGACGTTGGGGGTGCTCATGACCCTGAACTCAACAACTTTGACCATCACCAGTTTCCGCGAGACGCACCACCGCTGTGCGCCGTGTCGCTGGTTCTGCAAAGCATGGGGCTCTACGAAGACGCGTTGGCATTCTGTGCCTGGCTTCAGCCAGCAGAGTGGCTGGATACGTTAGGACCAAACGAAGCCGCCAAGTTGATAGGTATCCCCCGCGACGCATTGAGCGCACTCAATTCACCGGTCGACATCACGCTGCTGAACCGGTTCGCAGGCCAGAAGGAAGTTGAACCGCAAAATCCAATCTACCAAGTCATGAGCATGGTGGGCGAAGACATGGTCGGCTACTTGCGCTCATTGCGGCAGCGGCTGGATTTCCTGAAAAATCATGGGCAGTACTGGACGATTGAAACCGACAACGACCCGATTCAGGCTTTGTTCCTGGAAAAGTGTGACACCATCGCGGACGACGCTTCGTTTGGGATCTACGCATTCATTGAAAGCGACGGCAAAACAGAAGACATCCAAGCTCTGATTTACCCCGATCGGCGAGGCGACGGGTACGGGATGACTCGGTTCAACGACAGCCAGCGCTTGAACTTCTCACAAATCGAATCGGATAACGACGTTCGTTTCGCACACAAACGCGGCTTCGTCGCCAAGGTATCCACAACCGACCCAGTGCGGCTCAAGCAGTTGTTAAGCCAAGCCGTTGTCCGCAGCGAAAGCTGACGGGACTCGTCTCGCCGAGCTCATTGCGAGACGTCGAGAAAAGCGCCTGATGGGAATCGAACCCACGTCCGGAGCTTGGGAAGCTACTGTGTTACCATTACACCACAGGCGCGATCGGCTGGTCGCTAGGACACTCGGCCAGAGTCTATGCTGAGCCTGGCTGGATCACAATCCGTAGGCTGATCACAGAGCGATTAGTCCATCTTGTGTGCGTATTGGACTTTTGGAGCGTTGGTCATAATCAGACCAAGCGCGACCGCAACGCACAGAGCGAGGAACAGAGGCTTGCTGACAAAGGGCATTGCGAAGGAAAGACCGACGATGCCCGTAATGCATCGCAGCCAGTTTCGAATTCCGCTTAGCAGACTCATTAAGGCAACTTGAATCGCTAGTACGCCAACAATTTCCACAGTGATACCCTCCAAGAGT
>JBGCDN010000397.1:0-3886 GCA_045105495.1 Planctomycetaceae bacterium | reverse complement strand
AGAGTCACGTTGGCTTTCATACCCGTTCGCATGCGTCCCACCATCGATTCATGAATGCCAACTTTCACTTGCATCTGCTGCAGATCAGGCATCAACAACAACGTTTGATCCTTGCGGACGGTGGCACCTTCTTCGATTTCCGGTGTGTTCTTCCATTCTTCACCCGTTGGGTAGATCACCAATCCCGACCGGTCAGCCACGATCGTGCACAGCACCAGTTCTTCCTCCGCACGTTTCAGGCGTTGCTGGTCCGCCAACGCTCTTTCGACGTCCGCCTTGTGGGTTGCTTCAGCCGCTTTCAATTCACCACGTAGCCGAACAAGCTCTTCCTTTTTGGTGAAATTCTGAAGAACGTCGATCCTGGTCTTGATGAGTTCTACGTTTAGGTTCGCTTGTAAAACGGCGAACTCTCTTTCTTCCACCTCCAGTTCGCTTGAGTAGTCGCTGCGAGACATCATGCTGGAATGCTTCAGGCGATTCTTCGCGTTGAGCAATCTCGATTCGGCGATTGCCAACTCTTTTTGCAGCGTAGAGAATTCCGTGATGAATCGGCCTTCCTCATATTCGGAGATCGCCAGCTTGGCTTTCTCCACGTCTGCCCCGGATCTGGCGACTTGCGACTCTGCCAAATGGTAGAACTTGGTGCGCTCGCTTATATCTTCTTCGATCGCAAGCGTTTCTAATCTGATCAGTGCATCGCCGGGTTGAACTTCGGCACCGCTTTCGATCACAAACGTAATTGTGTTATCACCGCGGACTCGACATTTGATTTCGGTATTGTTGGAACTTTCGAGCGTACCCTGCTCAGTGATGGTGACCAGCAATTCACCTCTGGTCACAGTATGAGTGGGAAGCGAATCGGCGGTCGACTGTGCGTTGGAGTCGGGCAGCAGTGACACGGTGGCGGCTCCGATTGCAAGCAGAGCAATGACGACGGCGGTCGCTTTCATCATTCCGTCTCCACAACTTCCGGTTCGCTGGCTGCGTCGTTGTCTCGGTCGTCGTCTCGGTCGCTTTGCCGATTGCCCTGAGCAAGCGTTGCTCGCGCATCCTCCTCGGCTTCTTCAATCAATGCCGTTGGATTCAAGACAACTTTTTCACCTTCATTCAACCCGGCGACAATTTCGACGAATACGTCATTACTGTCTCCAAGTTCAAGGACTCGGCGCAGCGGACCTTCGGCAGTCTGCACCCAACAGAACTCGCCGTCCTCTGTTTCTACGACAGCGGCAACGGGTATCGTGAGGATGTCTTCATGTACTGCTAAAACAACTTCGACTTCAGCACTCATTCCGGGCTTCAGTCCTTCGTCCGACGGAAGTTCGATTACGGTGTCGTACTTGACAACGTTTCCCGTCCACCAGCCTGCCGGCTTTGTTACCGATGCGACTTCCGAGACTTTCGCTTCAAGCGTTCGATCGGGCAGTGTCACAACTGCTTTTAGTCCAGGACGTACGCGGTCGATAACCGATTCGTGGATTCCTAGCTTGACCTGCATCTGCGTGAGATCGGGCATCAACAACAAGACCTGATCTTTTCTGACCGTCGCACCTTCAGTGATATCGGGCGTCGTTTTCCACGAAGCGGCCGATGGGTAAATCACTAAGCCACTTTTCTCGGCGCGAATGACGCAGTCCTTGAGTTCCTGCGCGGCGCGGTCGCGGCGTTTGACTTCCATCGCCAGCCCAGCTTGGTCGGCGGCGAGCTTCGATTCGCTGGCAGTCTTGTTGCCATTGAGCATCTCCAGTTGCATCTTGCGAGTGAAGTCTTTCAAGACTTTGATCTCGGTCTCTTTGACCTTCAGTTCCAGTTCGGCCTGTGTCACCGTGAACGCGTTGCCTTCGACTTCCAGTTCGGTCACGTATCCTTGGCGAAAAAGCGTCTCCGACCGTTCGTGCATCTTGCGAGCCGTCCGCAGGTTTCGCTTGTGCGCGGCAAGTTCTTTTTCGAGCGATTGCAGCTGAGAACGAAATCTTCCCTTCTCGTACGCTTCGATCGAGATCTTTGCCTTTTCAACATTGGCCTGCGTTTGTGCCAAAGTGGCTTCGGCGATAAACGTGTTCGTTTTGGTAAGACTGTGTTGTTCTTCAATCACCTTGGTGTCCAGTCGCACCAACTCTTGTCCCTTTTCCACGACGGTGCCCGCTGGCACAACGTACGTCACCACACTGAATCCACGGACCTTGCACTTCACCTCAGTGTTGTTGGAACTTTCAAGTGTTCCTTGCTCGGTGATAGATACGGTTAAGTTGCCGCGAGAGATCGTGTAGGTCAAAAGCGAGTCGTTGGCGCTTGACGTGCCACGAAGCGAGTAGACAGTGGCCGCTGCTGCGGCGATGGCGATCAGCCCAACCACGGCGACCACGCGAAGGATCACACGTTCTTTCGAAGTGGTCTGAGGGCGGGCGTGAGAATCTGGCGTTGCCGGATTTTCAGCAGATGGAACTGCGGCGAGGGACATGTTCGAACAAACGGTGGGCTACAACAGGGAGGGCCACAAGCGGTGGGAAAACAATTGGGGTGTAGGACATCTTAATCTAAACCATCGGCTTATCGAATTCGTAGACATCTATCTGGCCGGTTTTGCACGGTTTCTTCGTGAAACTGGTCGATTGCGGTCAAAGCTATTCGACGGTGTGCCAAGGCGAGCGGCAGTTGCTACAGGTTTGTCGTAGCGAACGTCGTCAAGACTTTCGAGAAGGCTAGGAAACCTTGCCTGAAGTGGTGAGCCACCGACGCTTCTCAACCTGCGTCGAAGTTTCACTCTGACGCATTGAAGGTTCGATGCATTTCTACCGCTTGGGTGCCACTGGCTGGCTTGTCCAGCAGTGCTCATCTTCGCAGTTCACAAACACTGCTGGGCAAGCCAGCCAGTGGCACCCCGGCGTGAGACATGGCACCCATTTTATCTCACCGCTCGGGTTCCGCCGGAGTGACATCGATTGGAATTGGCGGAGGTAGCCTGTCGAGAAGGTCTTCGGTTTCAGTCTCAATCGCATCCGCGTCCACGGGCTGTTCGAGTGATTCGAAATCGAACGCGTTTTCAATCCAGCGCCCGTTCGGATCCAACTGCATCACGCCGAGCTCGCGATACAAACGCAACCGCGCCGCGTAGTAGTTCAGCCACGCCGACAAGAAACTGTTCTGGGAATTCTGCAGTGAACCCTGCGCACTCAACAGGTTGATCGCGGTGGTGGGATTAATCTGCGGCCGAGCACCGGGTTGTCCTTGAGGTGGAGGCGTGAGCAATGACAATTGCGTTTGATCAACTCGACGTAGAGCGATCGATACGGCGCGCCGTTGGATCTCCAGTTGCAACCGACGCTGTTCCAGCGTTCGCAAAAGTGCTCGCAGGCCTTTTTGCAATGAATCATGCGATTGGATGAAGTCTCGCCGACTGCGTTGATAGTCGATCAGTGTTTCGCGGTATCCGTTTCGTTCCAACAGTCGTGCGAGCGGCGCGTCAAATTCCACTCCAAGTCGTAGGCTACCTGTCGCAGCCTTAAAGTCGACGGGGTTGTTCCGTGCCGTGCTCACATCACCGCTGCCCGTGATTGTCAGATTCGACTGCAGTGCATCGGCAGCGACCTGGATAGCTCGCCAACGATCTACCAAAGCGGCACGCCCATTCATAAAGTCCAGGCGATTCGCCAACGCGATTTGATATGCGGCCTCAGGATCAAGTTCCACTTGGTCCACCGCAATCACTTCAAGCCGAGCTTGCGCGGGAACCAGGGACAATCGTTCAACCAATTGCAGGTAGGATTGAATCCATGCAGTGAGCCCTCGAATCGTTTTGACTCGAGACTCCTTTGAATGGCCTTCCCGTATTTGTGCCAGCTGATCGATCGCTGCTTCAAAGCCATCTTCGCCATTCTCTAAATCG
>JBGCDN010000396.1:0-19150 GCA_045105495.1 Planctomycetaceae bacterium | reverse complement strand
TCTTGATCCTGCCGATCCTTGTGATCCTGTCACAGCTTGCGAAGTACCGCCACAAGCTCCACCCGATTCGTTGGTTCCTAATGAGTTTCTTCTGCTTCATCGGGGCGTTTGGGATCGCATTTGATAGTCACCAAAGCACCTGCGTTCTCGACATCTTTTGCGGCATGATGGCGGTGCTGGCCTTCGAATATAGTTTCTTTGTGCTCGATTCCGTCGCTCGAAAACTCTTCGCACGCGAGAAGCCAGATAGAACCTCTCCCCGACGCTCCTAGTTGCCGGTTCAGTTAGAGAGGGCTTCAATCAACTCGTTGTTGTCCGCGTTGAGGATGTCATTTTATTGATTCGGCAATCGACGGCGTCTTCGTGGCAGACGCCTTTGGCGAGGTGGCCTCGCTTGTCCGGATTCCAATCGCTGCCGCCGGGTTTCACGGACAGATCGGATGAGGTTCATGATTGTTCCGGGCAAAGTCTGCACGCGTTCGTTCGGGCCACGCACTGGGCTCGCAACACCTTCCACCAATCGGATAATCGCTGCGGGAAGTTCTTCAGGGTTTCCACCCTCAGTCGGAACCAATCGACTGGCGACGTACTCTGCAAGCCCTTGGTCATTTGGCAAGCCAATGCGGGGTTCAGAAATCGTTCCGCCGACTTTGACTTCCACCGGCTTGCCAACCAAACCTCGCATCATGGGCAGAGCATCAGCAAGCGATTCTGGCACAACCAGAGAGAGTGTGACGTCCAGCGTTTCGTCGACACCGACAGAACCAGCACTTCGCAATTCAATCTTCGGAGCAACTTCAGGTAGGACGAACGCAAACCCCTCGTGATAGATGCGATCCTTCTTCAGATAGAAATCGACTGTCGATTCTTTCGCCACCAGTGCGCGTTTGGGAATGTCGCGGCGAAGCATGTACCCCAGGATGTCCAGCAGATCGTCAGCGACCGGACCCGCTTCGGCTCGAACATCATGCAACACAACCGAACCGCGCAGAGCTTTCACTTTGGATTGATCGTTTACTCGATCGACAGTCAGTTCTTCAATTCGAAGACTTACTGCTCCTTCAACATCCGTTGCGTTCGCCAGTAGTGGAGCAACGAACCCGAGGCCCTTGTCGGTGAGTTCGGGAGTCAGCTTGTAGCGGTCGAGAATGGTTGTCGATCGAATCGACATCTGGCGGCCACCGCCCTTGATGTCTTTGACGTTCGAAGTGAAATTCAGTTTCTCAAGGAAGACCTTAGGTTCTTTATCTTTGTTGGTTTCGAACACTCGCAGTTCGCCGTCGACGATCTTGGTTCGCATCCGAGGAAACAACGCGCCGGCTGATTTGCCGCCGTCGTCCAATACGATCCTGAACTTTGGGTTCTTCAAAGTGACCGTCGCGTTTTTCATCTTGTCGCGAACCATGTCCAGCAGCGACTTGTTGACTTCCAGCTTCTCAATTTTCGTTCCCTCTTTTTGAGACGGCTTCTTAATCTGAATACCATGCGCGACTAGTGGACTGAACCAGCCGACGCTCACGCTTTCCGCCTCAACCAGTGTGCCCGCAGGTTGTGATCGCTGCAGTAGCTTCGTCCCGTATCCGAACGAACAAATCAGGGTCGGCAGGAACGCGATTCCGAGCGCGATGAATCCGGTGATTGTCAGCAGCAGCTTCTTGCGTCGCGAACCAGGACCACGTTGTCGCAGCGGCGTGGCCGATTGAGTTGCGAGCGGCTTTGGCGGTTCGGCTGTCTGCGGATTCGCTTCAAGCAGTTTCATGACATGACCCCGGTCAAAAAGTACGAGCCGAATTGTACCAACCAGCGGACGCGCGTTCGAAAGTCAGTCCAAACGCTTAAGAAACCAATGATTTCGGCTGTCAAATCGATCGTTGGACACTGTGATGGAGTTTGCCGATTGAACCGGAAACACCGAATTTGCCTGATGTGCGGCTAGCTGGGAATCCGATATCTCGAAGCAGGTACGGCACCATTTTCGCGCGGTATCTATCCGAAGGCAGTTTTGGAGCTGAGTTCAAAACACGGGATTTGAATTCACTTGCAGGGGTATCCAATGAAAGTTCGAGTCATTCTCGCGGCACTCATGGTCGTGGCAGCATTATCATTCGCTGGTCCCGGAGTGGAGACCGCCGAAGCACAAGCCGGTCGCGCTCAGGTGGCTGACTGGAACCGGTTCTACTACTACCCTTACGTGTACTATCCACACACGTACAAGAAGCCAACAACGTACAACCACTTGTACTACCGCTACGACCAGGCATCACGAATCCCGGTCTTCAACAAGCACTGGTACAACTTCTATCCAACATCCAAGCCGTACCACAGCGGCCACCACTTCATCCTCGACGCGCTATAAGTCAACGTCCCGTTGCATCGGGTTGCAGCAGAGACGTTGGGTTGGTGTTTGCCTTTGGGGCTTCGCGGCTTGTGCGTCCTTCTTGACTTGATGTTCGGTGGATGAATGAGATTGAGATTTGGCTCCGCCTTTGACGTTCAGTCGAAGGTGCGAGCCTTTTGTCATTCTGGGAAACGATCGGCGTAGGTTTTAGTCCTGCTACATTGAGCCGCTCATCATGGGTGGTTCTTCAGACGATGACGATGTTGGTTCGCTGTCTGGATTGTCCGAGTTGGGATCCATCATCGGCTTTTTGTCATCGCCTTGATCGCTGGATGTTGGTTCGGAGTCTGAACCGGCTTTCGATTCATCGGCTTTTGGATCTGTCGGCGGCGTGACGACTTCAAAGCTCTCGCGGATCGCGGAACAGTCGACGGTGTAGGTGCCTGGAAAGAGTCTTGTTCCGTCGGATAGTTTTCGTCCGCGAACGGTGAAGCTGCTGGTTTGTCGCGGAACAACGAAGTAGAGATTGCCCTGCGAATCTTCGAAGACACATGGGCAAGCCTGGTTCGACGCGACGGCTTCCACAAAGTAGCCCAGCGAAACATTCGTGGCTCCAAGGCCCAGGCGGTTTCTGTAGTAGCCGCCATCGCCCATCCGTGTTCCGTCTGCCCTATATGCCGAATAGTCGTCGAAGAATCGCTGGGTTGCTTCCAGAAGTTCTGTTTGCCGGCGTGTCGCGAGAACCGTTTGTTGTTCAGCAACCCATGCGGCCAGTTGCGGGTCTTCTTTTGGACTAACACGAACAACTGTTGTCGTGGTGGTTGGTACAAGCCGAACCTCAAGCGCGTCGGATCGGCTCCGAAATTCGGTGACGACCAGGCTGCTCTTTAGGCTGTAGGGTAATTCTCGCAACGCGTCGAGAACCGACTTCCGAGTTGGCTGATCGATACTTGTCACATCGACCGTTGCAGGGCGAAGGGTCGTGGCTGAAACGACTTCGCCTTCGAGTGTTCCTTCCAAAACCAGCGGCTTGTTCACCCACCAAAGGTAACCGAGCAAGCCAATGATGGTTACAAAACAGACACCAAGAATGCCCACGACCAAAGGGCCACTTCCACGCCGGCGCGACGTTGGCCTCGCGAAAGTGGTGGTTGTGTTGGCTGGTGATGGACTGATGATCGGTGGTTGCGGCTGGACAGCGACATCAGGAAGTCCAGCTGGTGCTTCCAGTTCTGGCGGAGCCGTGGCCGGTGGAGAAGCGATCTCAGTTTCAGCCTTTGCAGGCGCGGCGGGGGCAACAGGTTGTTGCGGCGGCCGGGGATCGGGTACCAGCAATGGTTTGCTGCATCGCGGACACTTGCCGCGTTTACCAGCGGCATTGTCTTTCACCCGAATCGTTGATGTGCAGTATGGACAGTTGAACTCAATTGCCATGGCAATGATGGACCGCAGAAGTCTGGCTTCGTTCCTGTTTCCGGATCAAACTCTGGTGATCTGAAACAACTTTCGACACAAGTATAGCTTAGGTCGTGTGCATTCGAGATAACCATTCTCAGAGCAAGAACGGGCTGAGATGGCACGCATACCGAATCGTCACTGGCAAATCGGCGAGTGGCCGAACATACTCGACAAGTCAGAAACAACGGGCGCGATGCTGTGTGCCCACATTGGTTAGAACAAGCGAAAAGGTAACGACGCGTGGCTGGTTGGTTCATCATGATTCGAGACGAAGTACGTGGACCACTTTCCAGCGACCAGCTGCGCAATGCGGCTCTCAAAGGATTGGTGAAACGATCAACCAATGTTCGCAAAGGAGAAGACGGCGATTGGTTCCGAGCAGAACAAATCAAAGGACTGATCCCCAATCAAGCGACGTCTCCACCGATTCTGGAAACGGCTCCACCGCAACCCAGCCAGCCAGTTACAGCCGAATCGCCAGTGCAGCAGAACGTGCCCAGCACTCAACCAGCAGATGACTTCGATCCTGCGGCAGTTGCTGTAAAGGCGACGCCAAAACGTAGAGTCAACCGGCGGCGGTCCAGTCCTATTCCGGTTCTCGTTTTGGCCATTTGCGGAATCGGGTTGCTAATGGGACTGCTGTACTTCCTGTCGCAGCGGTAGTCGGTTCTCGTCGCATCGCTGTGGTTTCATGGTCACACTTGACCGTAGAAATCAGGCAACTACGGTTCGGGCTTACCAAATCGGTTTCAGGAAGCGACCTATGGAAGAAGCATGGATTCAGGTTCTCAAACGCTGGCCACAAGAGATTCCGCGCGAGGGGATCATTGTGACTTCGTTCGGCGAATCGATTGAGTTTATCAGCTACATGTTGCTGGGCACGGTCTTGCTTCTCGAACGTAGTAAGCCGGACATGCAGAACGCTCGACGTGTCATGGTCCAATTGGGTGACGTCTCCATGATTAAAGTGACGAACCCGATTGAGATTGAACGCTTCAAGACGTTTGGGTTCCAAGTTCCAACGATGGCCGGGTCATGAAATCGCATGTGACTCAGATTCGCGTTCGTTACGCCGAAACGGACGCGATGGGCTATTTGCATCATTCCAACTACCTGACGTATTTCGAAATCGGTCGCACCGAACTTTTCCGTGCGGGAGGTGGAAGCTACAGGGCGGTTGAGGAGAGTGGACTGTATCTGGTGGTTGTTCGCGTTGACGTTCGGTACAAGCGCCCGGCGAGGTACGACGACCTGCTGGATCTGACAACAACGATCGCTCGAATCACACCAGCTCGCATTGATCATGAATACGAACTTCGTCGTGACGGAGAGCTGCTGACGACGGCGACCAGCACCTTGGCATGTGTCGATGGAGATGGTGTTGTGAGGGCGCTTCCCGACGAGTTGCTTGAGAGCTCGGGCTGAGTCGGTCATCCGGCTTGATAATGCCCAAGCTACGTTCGATACTCCGAACTTGCGGGTTCAACCTGCACCGGAGAGATGACAGAGTGGCCGATTGTGCAGCACTGGAACTGCTGTGTTCGGGAAACCGGACCGGGGGTTCGAATCCCCCTCTCTCCGCTTTTGTCCATTAGCGTCAGCTGATGACAAGCAGTGGCAATTGTGACCTAAACCCTGGTTCTCACCGGGGTTTAGGTTTTTTTCGTCTTGCCCTCCCGTGTCAGACGTTGCCACATTCGGACAGGTAAAGCCGCCCGGTTTACTGACTGAGGCACTGACTGGACTTTCGGGGGCGGGAAGGTAACTCAGTGATTTGGCCTGTTCAGCAAGGCCGATGTGCGCGTACTTCATCGTCGTCTTTACGTCCGAGTGCCTGGCAAGCTCCTTGGCCTGAACGAGCCCAACTCCATTTAGGAGTAACCCCGTGACGTAAGAGTGGCGACCTGCTGCGTGAAAATCAGCCACTCCGTCTTCATTCTCATAGGGTATTCCGATTCGCTCGAGATCCCTTCGAACCATCCGCCAGCTTCGCCGGCGATCAATTCGAGGAAAAAGATGCTCGTTTGGCTTTAGCTTCGGTAGCCATTCTACAAGTAGCACCATCAGGTCTGGGTGGATTGGGAGTGTGTCCTTCTTCCGGTGCTTCGAAGATGCAGCTTCAACGACAATCACAGGAGGCTTGGCATCGAGCTTGAAGCTCTCTGGCGTAAGGCTTCCGAGCTCTCGTCTCCGCAGCCCCGTCAAGAAAGACGTGAAATAGAGCTTTGCCCTGAGTTCACCATCGTAACATTCGATTGACTTCTCACTGGCCCGAGCGGACTCAAGTAGTTGACCCATTTCGAGCGGAGATAAAGCGCGCCGCTTTCTGCGTATGTCAACTTCGGTGTTTAGCCGGTGCATGCCAATCAAAGGATTAGACGCCATGCGTTTAGGAACCATCCATCGGCAAAACGAGTCAATGGCTTGTAAGTAGTGGTTGTAGGTGCGATGACCAATCTCATCGGCAACCAGCATCTCGTGTAAAACCTCTTCGATACTCTCTGGCTCAAGGTCGCTGATGGTCTGCATGCCAGCATCGGTGATGATTCGCTTTGTTCGGTTGATTGTCTTTTGGACGTGATTTCCCGTGCTGCCTTTTTGGCTCAGCGACTTTTCAAACTCGACTAAGTGGTCCAGCAACGGAACTTCGCGTTCGTCCATCAGCCGATCTTGACTCGGATCGATCAGACCTTCGCGCCTTAGCATGGCCTCGTTCTCAAGCTTGGCTGCCAACTGCTTTGTAAGCCCCTTGTCTGAGAAGCCCTTCTTCCTCCGAGTCTTGCCTCGGTGGTCTACGTACTCAATGAAATAGACAGAGCCTTTTCGCCCTTTGTCTTTGCCAAGCTTAAACACCGATGCCATCGTCCACCCTCCGCCGCAGGTCACCATTAGTCATTCTAGCCATCCTCCAAACTCAACCTAACGAGCTGTCTGGTCTGGGGGAGGACAACCGGAAGCAATCCACCTCTCAACTTCGCAAAGCCTCCATCGAACGGAGCCACCTATCCGAATTGGTTCAATCAGTGAGCCACTGCTAAGCATTCTCCAAACTGTCCGGTTGGAGATGCAGAGTAACTTGGAGAGAACCTTCACGTCGATTAGTCGCAACTCATCATAATCAGCTGGCAATCTCATTCAGGCTCTCCCTGTAAAGAAGAAAGTGGTTACGAGACCGATGATCAGGTCGCAGCACACAAGCAGTCATTCAGGGTCCACTGCTTCATAAATCCACGAATGGGCCATGTCGATTAGTTTGGCTAGTGGAAGCAAGTCATCTCGACCGAAATGACTGGATTCCTTCCACTGATCACCGTTTCGACAATCCTTGAAGCCTTGACGCTGTCGGCTGATGCTTGATCAAGTCGGTCGAGCAACTGCTCTCTTCAAGCTACACTCTTTTGCTGTCGCTTCTTACTCTTCATGAACTCGGAAAGTACGAGGTCTAAGTAGCCTTCGAAGGTCTGTCCTGCTTCGTGTTCATTCCTCTGGAAACCAGAAAACGCAGCAGGCTTGTGAACCCGGCAATGTTCCAGAGCTCGTTTCAGAACACGCTTCTGCTTGTCAGCGCTGAGTGAACGATAAAAACGGATCATGCCACTGGGGGCTGCAGCCTTGGTTCGCTTCTTTGAGCGAACCGCCGTCCCTTCCCTTCCAGTTGCTCTCACAAACGTCGCCTCCGGCTCCCCGTTTCGACCCGGCTTGAATTTCACGTCCCGAAGAAATCCGCATTCGACCAGTCGATCACTTGCTCGTTTCAGTAGTCGGACCATCTGGCTCGGGGCGTAGTTTGGACTGACACCAAGAGTTCCCGTGCAGAGTCTGCGAACGTCCATGGTCACATACTGCTTGAAGTAAAAGCGTTTATCGAGAATGCGGTAAAGCCGAAGCGGAACATCGCGTCGCCCGCCGCTGCCGATTTTTCGCCACATGGCCATGTCCAGCTTCTTGATGAAGCCGTCTTGGAAGCTCTTCCAAATGACATCGCTCCATACAAACGAACAAAGAGCATGATTCGCTTTTTTCTCACTTAGACGTGTACGGTCAAGTTGATCTCGACTGCACAACGACACCTCCTCAATCACATGAAACGTCTTTGAGGTGAATTGGGATTCTCCTTTGTCCCACCACGAGTCCTTGAACTTCAACGTTGTCCCGGCAATCCGATCCATCGCGTCTTCCAGACGCTTGTAGGTTCGACCATTGACCGGCCAACCCATTGTTCGACAAAGGTGGTAGCGGCTGAAATGAATCGTCTTCGATTGAAACCCGGCTTCATACGTCAACGCCTTCATCCCCATGAGGACTTGGTCGTCGATTGGTCTTGGGAGTCCAAAAGCGTCTGACCCGGTGATGAGCAGCTTTCTGGTGACAACGCGGTTCAGCGTTTTGTCAAACGTCTCATGCTCCACTTCAAAGGTCTTGGTTGTTCCCGCCGTGATCGGACCAAACGGAAACTCAATAAGGTTCATCTCATCGCGACCAAACAGCGGGACAATCTCGGCTGATCGCGACTTGTTCTTGCTACCGTTTTTCATTCCTTTCTCTTAAACGAAGTTAATTAGTTTAATAGTTTAATAGTTAGGTGATCGTAACTGTCCGATTTGACTGACAATCGAGCTGCATTCTTGTCTGAGGACACAGTACATCTTGTCCCAGGACACAGTAATTGTTGTCCCAGGGAACAGCACCCTTGTCTCAGGACACAGTACGAACCTGCTTTAACCGACTTAAAGCTACCGCGATTTTGCTCATTCTCGCAAGCACCAAAGATCAGTCATCTCCGCAAGGTGCTTGCTGGCCTCTAAGCTGCTGCCTGCGGCAGGACATCCCAAACAAGAAGAGCCCAGTTCAAGTTCAACAACAGCAGGGCACCCTGCTTTTCGTCCCACCATCACCGTTCGCTCTGATTTCTGCGAAGAGCAAACGGTGACGGTGAGACGACAGCAGGATTCAAACGACGAGAATTCGGTTCTAAGCCATTGATTCGCCATGTGCGAACGAGGCGCTCTCGCTTGATCTGACGAAGGATTCTTCAATGCGGCCTTCTGGGCTAGGTCATCCTCAATCTTTCCCGAGGGTGGGCTGTCAGACGCTCAGATGCTCAACCGAATTCTCCCCACTCCCGGAAATCGGGGATACTGGATTGAAGCAATTCTTAACACCGCATGCCTGCATGCATGCTGGAATCAGACTCGCCTGCATGCAGGATGCCAGAGTCTTGCAGGTCTGAATCACGCATGAAAATAGCATCTTGCGAGAATCCCGCAGGCATGCGATCACTGGGGGCATGAAATATTTACTGGTCAACAAGAAAGGGGGGGGTGGGAAGAGCACACTTGCGACATCGCTGGCGGTCTGGCTGCATGATGCCGGGAGAAAGGTTGCCGTGTTGGACGCCGACGAACAACTCCACACAGCGCGAGCAGCTCATGAAACGGAAGCCGACATTAAAGTGGTATCGCAGTTTGAACCTAATCAGATCCCAAACGTCATCCAACACCTTGCAGCCGAACATGATGACTTGGTGATGGATGCGCCTGCACGCCTCGGTGACGAAACACGAGCCATGATGGTGATGGCTGATGTCGCGATCTTTCCCATGGAGCCAACCATCAAGTGTCTGCGTTCAACAAAGGAATCTATTGAGATCCTGCAATACGCTCGCACCATCACAGGCGGCAGGCCGAAGGAAGCATGGCTGGTACTCAATAAGGTCAAACGGCGAACGCGGATCTTTCGAGAGATTGAAACTCTGGCACCGTCACTTGGACTGACCGTCGCAGCGACATCTGTTCGAGATTTACAGGCGTTCCCGGAAGCCGATCAGCAAGGCACAGTGGTCATGAGAATGAAGCCAGATGCAGTCTCAGTCAGAAACGCCCAAATGGATCTAACAAGTCTATTCACTGAGCTACTGCTGGCTCAGCAAAAAGGAGTAGCCAATGGATAAACGTCGATCTGCTGCTGCCGCATTAGAGGTCAATTCAAATATCGCGGAATTCATTTCCACAGGTGTGCCTTCGGACAAACCGAACGGCAAAGATTCAAACACAACCGGTGCGGTTGAAAAACCAACTCAAGTCGAAGTCAACGAGCCGATTGCTGCGAAGGTGACAAAGTCAAAACCTGTTATCGCAAAGAAGAAGAGGGGATCGCAAAGCGAAACTCCTCAGTCCATCACGTACTCCCAGACAATTGCCCAGGCACGCATCCAAAAGAGCATTCGCTTTCTTCCAACGCTCATTGCCCGATTCGAAGACTTCGTACATCGAGAACGTCAAGCGGGACGCAAACCACCAACCCTGCAGGACGCACAGAATGAAGCGATGGACATGTGGCTGAGACGGCAGGAAAAATAGCGAGTACGAAGCATGGGATCATGAATGCTTACGTGGAAAGTTCGTGACGGAAACAGCGTAAACGTGATATGATGGAAACATGGAGAAAGCTATGGACTTAACAATACGATTGCCGGAAGGAACCGAAGAGCTACTTAGACAACAAGCCAGTGCTGCTGGAAAAGATGTCGAGTCGTTTGCAAAGGAACTGATCGAGTCACGACTGGGCGCGTTGCGAACCCAAAACGGGAGCCGATCAGATGATGAGAGCTTCGAGAGTCGACTAAACACGATCGCTGACATGATGCCTGTCCTCGACAACTTCATAGATGACAGTCGGGGATCCATCTACGAAGGACGAGGGGAGTGAGAATTCTCCTCGACACGAATATTCTTCTTCGACTCAACGACGGTCGCACAACGAACTCGGCTGCCAAGCCAGCCATCGTGACTCTGCATAAAGCAGGCCACAATCTCTGTCTGGTCCCACAAGTGATTTATGAGTTTTGGGTGGTGGCAACGCGTCCAAAAGAAAACAACGGACTCGGACTCGCACCGAAAGAGGTCGAACAGATTCTCAGTCAATGGGAAGAAACACTTCCAGTCCTGCCAGACGAAGCGAGCATCCTGCCAGTCTGGAAAAGATTGGTCACAGACCTCGGAGTGAAAGGCAAGACAGCCCACGACACTCGAATTGTCGCGGCCATGCTTCACCACGATGTCGAGGGACTTTTGTCTTTCAGCACTACTGATTTCTCGCGATACAAAGAGATCGCAGTAAGAACACCGGCGGAAGTATTGGGCGTCTCAGGCTTCGAAGTTCGGTAACTAACGAACCAAGGCCATAGATTGCTTGGATTGCCGTTTGCTAGTCCAGTTTGCCTCCCATATTCGGGGGTGTTGAAGTACTCGATGAACTCGGGCAGACGCGCTTGGGTGCTGTCTTCGATTTTCGACTCGCGTGCCGCATCACGCGGCGACTGCTGATGTCAAACACTTCAGCCACGACGAGTGCTTCGGCAGGAACTCGTCGCTAAATGAACGACTAACACGTTTTGACTTCTTTGACATTTCATGCTCCTGAATGCATTCTGAGGAATCATTCCGGAGTCCGCCAATCATGGGCTACCGCACTTTTGAGGATTGCACATGTCTCACGGTTCCCTCGATTTGCCATATAGAACGTGATGCTGTCGGAAACCGACAGGACGCATATGGCGAATATCGCCACGTGTTGATTTCTTGCCTTCTCAATACGATTTTGTGATGTTTTCGTGGAAATTAACCAATTCTTGGAGAGATACTCCTAGCCCAAACGGCGGCAGCATTCAAACGCAGCCATGGAACGAGGCCAGCCGCGGCACTTCAAACCGATCGATGTCGAGAAAAAGCAGGCCGACCGGTTCGCACGAACTGTCCCCGCATTTTGACAGGCCGATCAAGCATCTGCAGAAAGATCAGCTTGTTGCGTTCGTACTGCATTTTTCTGAGGGGCTGTGGGCAGAAACGCGGAAGAAGGGTGTTACGGTTTCTGACGGACTACGTTCGCTTGCCAACCGTTGAACAACAGAAGGCCAGCGTCGCAAACTTCAACCGGAAACTGAACGGCATTCCAGGAGATCCTATTTCACTTTGGCAGCTTGGGACAATCTTCAATGTAAATGTGGGGGACAAATACCGAGCCACATGTGATATAGAAGAATCCCTGTGGAACGCGGGAGTATTCTTACCTGAGGAGTGGGACACTAAGGATAAGACAATAGTCCTATAGTGAACATCGAAGAGTTGGCTACGAAGCACAGCACTGATTAATTGACGTGCTGTGCTTCTCGTTATTTGCGATTCGCCATTTACATTTGGGTTTAAGTGAGCCCTTTCCAGCGTTTAGGAGTAGGTCAATGCGCGCAGTACTTTACTGTTTGGTCTCCCTTACTCTTGGGGTTGAGGTTGCAATACCTGCCGAGTTAGTCGTTGTGATTGTCGATAATTCCAATGACCTCGCTTGGAAATCAAAGCACTTGCAGTTTTTTGAGGAGTACGACTACCTAGAGCAGCTCAAGAGTTCAGGCCGCTTGCAGTTCTGGAAGACCGACCCTTACTCCAAGTACCGGGCTGGATTCGATTCGGTCAAGGGTACGCTCTTCACAATTGACCGAAAGGGAAACGTTCTGCGTCATGGGTTTGCCACAGTTGAAAATCGGGACGTCTTTGAAACGTACGTCAACGATGTCGCAAACCGACTTTCCGGAAGAATGACGGAGGACAAAAAAGTAGTAGTGGACGACACCGAGGATGGGATAACAATTACCACACCTGCCTTCACGGATAAGAATGGCGCGGCGTCACCAGCATGGGAACAGCGATTCCGATACCATGATACGGTTGTGTTATCCGGATTTGGCCCTGTCGACCGTCCGAATACAATCGCACAGGTTCCTATAAAAGGCCTCGCAAGATTAGTGAATCCTGCGAAGAAGAAAATGTGGCTGCTCACGTATCGGCCAAGCCTTGTGCCTGACTCTTCAAAAGAAGCTCTGCTATCACAGGTACAACGTGTTTCAGGTGTCAAGTTTCAACAGGCCGATCAAGAGTCAGATGGCGACTATTCTCTTAGGCGTACGATCGGTGAAACATACCTCAACCTATTTCAGTCACTCGTCAAAGACGTTGATGAAGTCACTGCGTGGTCAGAATGGCCAGAAGATCAACAACCGTACAAAGCCAGACTTGAGCTGCACGCGAAGAAAAATAGTGGCCTCGCCAAACTGATCAGTGAATTGCGGCCAAAAAGGTCGCAAGTGCTTGAGCTCGATCCACGTGCCGGAGAAGTAAGGGTTCATATTGGCATCCCGGAAATGCTCAAACCTTTCCTAAGCGCCGTTGTCTCGAAACTCGCGATTGAATCAGATGGCCTCACAGAGGCGTTAGTAAAAGCGATAAGTGAGGGCCAAATCGATCTTGATGCCACCGTCTTACAGACGAAACTCGGACCCTCTTTAGTAGGCGGTGTGCGACTAGCTATTCAGCCTAATGTCTTACGGGAGTTAGAGGCAATTGGACTGCAAGGCACAGTCTCTGGAGCGACGTTTCGCTCAACTCAGCGACTGGTTGTGGAGGGCCAGGATTTCGGAGAATTCAAGGTATTGCTTCATGGCGGAGATCAAATCAAGTTTGCCTCCACGAAAGGCGATGTAGCCGAAGCTCAAGAAGTTCTGAATGGCATGGGTGATTTTAAGAGAGAGCAATCAAAGAGATCCTTGATTGATGCAAATCTCGATTTGAAACAACTGGTGAGCGCTGAGGATGAAAGCCCAACTCGCGTATTTGCTAAGCGGTTAGAGCAAATTGTGGCACGCAAATGGCTCAGACCACAAGATCCTCGAGAAGCGTCTGTCGGTGCTCCTGATAAAGAGTACGAGTCTTTGATCAAGCGGGCGAATCCAGATGGGGATTGGTCGATTCGGGCTTCACTGCGATCCAATAGTCATTCACTCTTTGTTGACGTTACGATCGGTCGCGATCTGTTTGGTTTCTACTTGATGCGTAAGATGTTCGACTGAGACGGGGGGATAGATGCCGATCCAGCGTTGCGGCAGAGTTAGCAGCAATTCGCTTCAATCTGAGATGAGGTGCTATGCCGAATTCGGAAGCATCCATTGCGGAATCGTGGCTTGCCGTTCGACCATCTACTCGCGGTAAGCTCTAAAATCAGTGATCGATAGTGATCACCTCTTTCTTTTCACATGCCTGAATCAGCATAGAAATTGTAGTACGAACCTCTGCTGGGAGACTACTCCACGTCGCCATCAGCCTTCGAAGCTCCGGGTCCAGATGGGACAAAGACTGACAAAGTGAGTCATCCAAACACTGACTATCTACTGACTTAGAGCGTGAGAATTTTCCTAAATCCTTACTGGAACGTGAGTAACAGGCATCTGACGAGGGGTTCGAATCCCCCTCTCTCCGCTCAATAAGCGAAACAGCGCTCATGCGTTGTTTCGCTTTTTTTATGGCATGCCAGAATCCAGCCCCTGCTTTTCGTGAGCACTCCGCCGCTTTCGCGAGGTCCGGTTAGAGGCGTTCGTCCGTTTCATTCTCGTGCAGCGACTGTGTTTAGCGTTTGGGTTTTGCCGCGCTGTTGCAATCCGTCTCATACGTCGAACAGGACTTCGCAAGTACGTGGTTCTACTACTTTCAGATGACATTGTGAGTCCTCAAGCCGCGGCGAATTTTGTCTTGTAGGTTTCTTCGTCTCCTCGACAAGCGGACCGGCATACCGGTCCAGGCCCAGATTGTCGACTTCCAAGAGTCCCTCCGAACCTGTTCGGAGGTGACCTCGACGATCTCGCGCAAAGTGCGTGAATAGCGAAGTCTCGAAAGAAACTCATCATGCTGACTCCCGATTGGCTCAAGGGATTGTTTGGACACTCACGTAGCGCTCGGCGAACAATTCGCCACACGCGAGCTCAGAGAAAGCCCGCTGCAAGAAGCGTTGAGCTGCTTGAAGACCGCACGTTGCTGACGTCGCTCAATTCAGTGATCGATGCTGTGCTCGAAGCGAATAACGGAGTGGGTCAAAAGTTCGACCCGGCTGCGGGTGCGACAACGCAGCCTCATGTGTTCACAACATCCGATGCGAACGTCCCAAACGCAATCGATGTTGGTGAAGACAGTGAGGGTCAGGCAGATCTGCGTCTCAATACGGTGACGCTTACATTTGCGACCGGCGTGGAATTCACTGACGGCAGCTGGACCGGCCAGGTTGCAGTCACTGCTCCGTCTGCAGTGCTCTATCCGGGCTTGCTGAACATTGCGATTAGCGACGACGGAACCGATACGGACGATGGAGACGACGCCGATACGAATGCAGTCGTTGGTGTAATTAACCTCGCAACCGGTACCGCCGCGGAACTAACTCTCGACAATTTGAGTGCGGCGGACATCGGCTTACCAAGTTTTCTTGACGTCTCCATCACCGATCTCGATTTGAAGTTTGCGGACTTCCGGGGAGACGACACTGCTAACACGCTCGAACTCGATGCCTCAATTGGAGGCATCAAGACGGGTAGTACAACACTTGATGCTCAGCTCGAATCAGACCTCACCGTGACAGGAAGTGTCATCGGGCTTGGGCTGAATATGGATGCCATCAAGAGCGGTGTGCGTGACGCTGTGAGCGGGAATGTTAGCTTTCCAAGTTCGCCCATCAGCGACTTGAGTGGTATCACCGGAAACATTGATGGCGAGCTGTTTGCCGCAGAGGTTGATGGGGCGTTCATCATCAACACCGTTACGGTCGATCCTGACGGTGACGGTCCGAAGGCTGAGCAGTCTGTGCTGTACGCTGCCCTTCGGGGTACGATCGGAATTGAAGAGATCGCTGGCTTCGGCTTTGCGTTTGCGTTCTCTGAGCTCGGGCCGCTACAGGTCTTTGCTCACTCTGATGTCGATATCCCACTTGAACCACGAACCGGTCTGGTTGCCAGTAACCTTCGGCTGGGTGCTCGATTTAGCACGACCATTGAAGATCTGCAGACAGAGACTGACTTCACTACGACCAAGGGAACTTTCGACGAAGTCGAGAGTCAGGTCACCCTGGAAATCTCGGATCATGACCTCGCCGTGGGCAACGTATTTCGAGTAAGGAATGCAGACACTGCAAGTTACGACGGTGAGTTTACCGTTCTGAGCATCAATGGTGACGATGTCACATATGCTGTTGATTCGGACCCCGGAATTTTCGCTGGCGACGCTGAAATCCTGCGTGTGACGATTACCGACCCTCTGGACTTGCGAGACAGCGGTCTGACCGCCGGCATCGCGCCACCGGAAGACGTCGCCGATTGGCAGACGCAGTTGGATCAGGCCGTCACCAATCAGATTAAGGCTGGGGGCAACGTTTGGGATCGACTGTTTAGTGAGTTCGTTCTGGGTGGTGGCGCGACGCTTAGCTTCGATCCGCGGATTCCTGCAGAAGTCCTGCAGTTCGATGCAGACTTCATGCTTGGTTCATCGTTCGATGGAGACGACGTTTCGCTTTCTCTCTGGCTTAAGGGGGAGCTGTCACTCTACGAAGACACCCTTACTATTCCGGCGAGTATGTACGGTGATCTCGGCACGAGTGACGAAACATTCTCTGGCAAGTTCCTATTCCTGGCCGACGTCGCGCCGAATGTGCCTGAAGTCGACATTGATCCGATTCTGGTCTACCGAGGCTCAGCTACCTTCGAGCCGATTATGGCTGCCTCGGTTCCGGTTGGCTTCACAATTAATCTTGCGGGTGGTGTTGATCTAAACGTCCCCGAGATTACGACCGTCACGCTTGAAGGAACGACCACGATCGAGGTCATCAAGACCGAATCCACCATCAAGATGGACCTGGACTTCGACGCAACTCTGTCTGAGAAGAACGTTGGAGTTATCGCGTCTGCAAATGGTGCTTTTCACACTGTTATTGATACGGTCGCGAATACCGCTGAGGTTTGGGGAGCAGCGCTCCTTGGAACCGATATGGAGTTTTTGGAACAGTACGGTCTGTTCGCAACTGCCAGCGGGATAATGCGGATCAACACCACTGATGAGGTGAAGCCTGACGAAATCCTGCTTGATGAAGACGACGAGGAGGTTCCGATCGCCCTACCAGCCGAATCGTTCGCGCTGCGGCTGGATGGCAGCGTTGATTTTCGTATCGATCACAATGCTGACGGTTCATTCTCAACCAGTGAATCGGTCTATCAAATTGCTGGATCCTTTGTACTCGAGTTCTCATCTGCCGGCTTCAACGTTGCTCTGTTTAAGGAGAATCCGAACGACAACAGTCTTGTTCCTGCCACTTTGAAGCTGGGAGCTGTTGGCAACACGCTAATGACGTTTGGTGTGCTTGGCTTTATGGCAATCCGAGATACTGGATTTGCCGCAGACCTCGTACTGACTGTCGACGCGAGCTTACCGCTGAGCCTGACGAGCATCAAAGGCACTGCTGTGCTGATTGTGAACACCACTGAGGAGGAGGTGGTATTCGAGATACCAGGAGGCGCGGGTGATCCGAACCGGCCAACGGGCCTGACAGTGACCATACCGAAAGCCGCACCGAAGAATCCAAGCGCAATTCTGACTCCGCCGGATAAGGACGGTTCAACTTCGGGTCTGAATGACTTAATTACTGGAAGTCCCACATGGACAGAAGGCGCTGACGGTGCCTACGGGGTTGTATTCATCGACGCCGAGATGGACTTGCTAAACATCCTCGAGTTTGATGTGACCGGCTACGTCCTGCTAAGCGATACCGTCTTAAGTATGGAAGCGAATCTGTACGCCGGTGGCAATTTCCTTGGTCTCGCAAGTGGTTCTGTTGATGGTTCGATTTTCTTCAGTTCTGAAGGTGAGTTCGAAGTCTCCATCGGTGCCAAGGCCCAGCTTGGTCCTTCGTGGATCAATATCAACGGTGGGGCAGATCTTAAGATCAGCTATCTTGACGAGAACGGCAAGGACTCCGGCGGTGAAGAGGATAAGGAGCTCAACATTACGGGAAGCCTGAACGTTGGGTTGACCGTTGATGTTTCCCCGTTTCCCAAGGTTGACGTTGATATCGACGCCCTCTCGGTTGCGTACAATTCCGGCTCTGGAGATATCACGGTGAGCGTGACTTACCCTGAGCCATTTTGGGATCGATATTGTGTGGATCTCGGCTGGTTCGGTAGCGCGTGTTTCCCATATCCGAACGTCCGCAATGCGCCTTATAGTTTCACGGTCGGGAATTTCAAAGTTGTTGATCCGCCACCGCCACCTGTTCTCGGGCAGGTAGACGCCAGTGGTGTGCTTACAGTGAACGCTGGTAATCTTGCGGCAAGAACGCTGCGTAATCTGCGGAGTGACGAGATAAACGAGTCGGTCATCATTGACGCGACCACTCCGAGAATTGGTGACAAGCAAACCATTACGTTGCGGATGTTTGACGTTACTCAGGAGTTCGCCGACGTCACTGCTATCAAAATCGTCGACATGGACGATGGGAAAGATATCGTTGAGATTCTCTCTGCCGTAAAGGTTCCCGGTACTTATCATCTCGGAGCCGGAGCCGACCGGCTAGTCAATCGTGGCAAGTCGTCAGTCACTGTTTACGGAGACGCCGGTGCGGACCGTATTCGAGGCGGCAGTGTCGGCGAGGCTCTCTACGGTGGGGCAGGCCACGATGTCATCGAAGGTGGCGGTGGAACAGACACCATTCAAGGTAATGACGGCAACGACACACTGCTTGTCGCTGTTCGAGGTGACGAATCGCAAGCTGTGAATGTGAACCTTGGCAACTCTGGTTTCACCGCAACCATTGGTACGGATCCGCTGCCGTTCATCACAGACATAGAGAACCTAAGCATCGAGAATGAGGTGGGTCGCGAGCAGAGCGATACTTTCACTCTGAACTACCTGGACAATACCAAGACATCGTCGCTGGGAGCCGTCAATCTGAATCTTGGTGCCGATGGTGTGCAAGACACTGTCATAGTAAATGGATCGGGTATCTCTGACACGTTCGATATGTCGACGTCTAAGGTCATGCGCAGAGTGACCGTTGCTACCGATGTGCCGGGGGAAACGAAAACGACTGAAACCGAAGTCGATACGATTCGGGTCGCTCAACGAGACGGAATTAGTATTGATATGTACGATGTCGGTTCAGGCTTTGGTTCTGATGCCGTCACGGTCAATGCGATGGGCGGTACCGATACCGTCAACGTGTATAGCACGCTGACCGGCACGACGTTTACAGCAAATGGCGGTGATGGGCTGGACACCTTTAACGTCGCCAGTCGCGCGACGGAAGACGTTGGGGTGATTCTGAATGACATCGCTGGTCCGGTGTTCCTGGATGGTAATGCCGGCGCTGATGTACTGAATCTTGATGACTCCGGTGACGAAGATGCCAATACAAATGGAAGACTGACTGGAACCAGTGTAACCGGTGCTGGTATCGGTGTTGGCGTCAACTATGGCACAATGGGCTCAGTGAATATCAGCC
>JBGCDN010000395.1:0-3700 GCA_045105495.1 Planctomycetaceae bacterium | reverse complement strand
GCGAACTCGTTCATATTCGCACAATCCTGGAGGTAGAACAGTTCAATCGTGAGCATGTGTCTGTGTTCGAACTGCGAGGCAATGAGTTGATCGCAGATCAGTTTGCCGCAGCTTCATTAGCTGATGGTTTCGTCACGTTGAAAGATCTACCAGCTGGCGACTTCCGCGTTTCTTTGCTTGAAGAAACTGGCGAACGAACGGTCCTGGTTCGGATTGCCGACGGGGTTCGAGATCAACAGCACATCTTTGGTTCGTCTCGAAAGCTGACGACTGAATTATTGGATGAACTACAAATTGCAGAGTCGAAGGTTGTCGGCGATAAGCTTCAAATTCGTTTGGCCCAAGGCAGTAAGTTCGCTCGGGTGCATGTGTTCGCAAACACGTTCCGGCCTGAATATTCGCCGCTCCTACTAAGTACGAATCGGCCGGGTTTGGCAACGCAAGGTATGGCGATCGCCCGATCGCTGTACGTCGAAGGACGAAATATCGGCGATGAGTATCGATATATTCTCGATCGTCGGTACGCCGACAAGTACCCCGGCAACATGAATACGCGGCCCGGAATTCTGCTGAACCCGTGGGACATTCGAACAACACAAACCGGCACACAGGATGCCGCAAAGGGGGACAACTTCGCACCAAAGGCAGCGGCTCCCGCACTAAGGGCTGCGGTGGATGCAGAGCAACTTGGGCGGATGGCGCAGATAGCAGCAGGTCAGGAACCACCGAACCTCGACTTCCTCGCCGATTCCGCAGTCGTTCTACCAAACCTGGTTCCGAACGAAGACGGAAGCATCACCATCAACCTCGAAGATCTTGGTGGTCATCAGGAAGTGCACATCGTGGCTCTTGATCCAATCAACACTGTTTGGAAAAGCGTTTCCCTTCCAAAGAAGGAAATGAAGTCGCTGGACCTGCGTCTTGCGAGTGGGTTCGACCCGAAGAAAGACTTCTCACAGCAGAAGAAAATTTCCGTCATTAAGTCTGGCGAGACCTTCGAGCTGGAAGACTTAAGCACATCGCAGATGGTGATGTACGACTCGCTGCGGGGCGTGTTCCAACTGTTTGAGACACTTGATGGAAACGAGAACCTGGCGAAGTTCCGGTTTGTTTTGGATTGGCCGACGCTGGACGAAGATAAGAAACGTGACTTGTATTCCGAGCACGCTTGTCACGAGTTGAACTACTTCGTGTTCCGCAGAGATCCGAAGTTCTTTGGCGACGTGGTGAAGCCCTACCTCACGAACAAGTTTGACAAGACGTTTCTAGACGAGTGGTTGTTGGGTGCTGACGTTAGTCGCCATGTGCAACCTTACCTATACGCTCGACTGAATACTTTTGAACGCATTCTACTTGCTCAGCGGATCGAATCCGAACGCGAAGCCAGTCGGCGATTTGTTATCGACCAATACGATCTTCTTCCTCCAAACACAGCTGAATCACAGCGGCTATTTGCGACTGCGTTGAAGGCGAGTTCCCTTGGCTTGGCCTTTGGTGACGACGACGCAGGTGGGTTCGGCGGCGCCGGTGGGGGCCTTGGTGGTGGTGGCTTCGGAGGCGGAGGAGTCCGAGCCTACTCTGGGGCAGCGATCGAGATGGAGGCGGCGCCAGCCTTTAGTCGTGAGAGTCTGAAAGAGCTTGGGGTATCCGAGAAGAAATCTGGAGGCGGAACCGAATTAAGTCGCAAGCGAAAAGCGCGGGCTGGAAAAGGGGTTGCTCGACGATCTGCCGGACGACAAATGCTGGGTGCTGATGATGATGAAATTGAGTCGCTCTACGAACAGCGTGGACTGGCTGAACGTGGTCGTCGTCAACTGTTCCGGCAGGTTGACAAGACCAAGGAATGGGCTGAGAACAACTACTACCGACTGCCACTGGAAAAACAGGATTCCAGTTTGGTTCGAGTTGATGGGTTCTGGGCCGACTACGCTTCACATCATGATGGGCCGTTTGTTTCGGCCCACGTGGCTGAAGCTGCGAACAGTTTCACAGAGATGATGTTGGCCCTGGCGGTCCTCGATCTGCCTTTTGAATCCAGCGAGCACAAAATCGATAAGGCTGATGGTCGGCTCTCAATGACGACTGCAAGTGCCGGAATCATTGTGCATGAACAGATTCGGCCAGCGAAAGAAGCTGACGACAAGCCACCGGTTCTTGTAGGTCAAAACTTCTTCCGAGCAGATGATCGACATCGTATCGAGAACAACCAGAAGGTAGACAAGTTCGTCACCGACGAATTCCTGATCCACACGGTGTACGGTGCTCAGGTTGTGATTACCAATCCAACTTCCACGCCACGCATTCTGACCGGGCTGGTTCAAATCCCACAGGGCGCGCTGCCTGTGGCTGGTGCGAAATATACGGAAAGCAAAACGCTGCAGCTTGATCCGTACGCAACGAAAACCATCGAGTATTTGTTCTACTTCCCAACTCCTGGCCAATTCGCACACTACCCGATCCATGTTGCTCGAGACGGCGAAATGGTTGCGGAGGCTCAGGCTTTCACCTTTAACGTTGTGACTGAACCAACCAGCGTCGATCAGGAGTCGTGGGAATACGTTTCGCAGTATGCTTCTGCAGACGATGTGTTGAAGTACCTGCGTGAAAACAACTTGAACCGCATCGAGCTGTCTCGCATCGCATGGCGAATGCAGGACAAGACATTCTTTAAGAAGTCCACCGAACTGCTGGATGAACGACACCAGTTCGACCACACGCTGTGGTCCTATGCCGCCCATCACAACGACAAGAACCGACTTACTGAATTCCTGCGCAACGATCCGAAGTTTGTCGCTGAATGCGGAGCGGTTCTCGACAGCCCGCTGTTGACAATTGATCCGGTAGAGCGTCGAACTTACGAGTTCTTCGAGTACAAACCACTCGTCAACGCTCGCGCTCATAAACTGGGTGCTGATCGGAAGATCCTCAATGATCGGTTCTCTAAACAATACGCGTCTTTGATGACCGTTTTAAGTCAGCGAGACAAGCTGACTGATCGCGACCTGCTGTCTGTTTCGTACTACATGCTGCTGCAAGATCGCATCGGCGACGCACTGGATTACTTTGGCCAGGTGAACCCAGAGAACCTGCCGTCTAAATTGCAACACGACTATTTCGCGGCATACGCGGACTTCTATTCAAAGGGTCTGGCAACGGCGAAAGCCATGGTCGATCGCTACACCGACTACCCAGTGAAACACTGGCGCGAGATGTTTGCTTCGATGGGACAGCAGATCAAAGAGATCGAAGGTGATAAGCCAGAGGTACCGGAATCTGCCGACCCGAAGAATCGAGACGACCAGATTGCTCGGCTTGCAGCCGCGGATTGTTCGTTGGACATTGCTGTCGATCGGACCGAAGTGCAGGTTGATTTCGAGAACCTTCAATCGGTTCAGGTCAACTACTACCTGATGGATATTGAGCTGCTGTTTAGTCGGAACCCGTTTGTGCAAGGCCCATCCGGTCACTTCAGTCACGTGAAGCCAAACGAAAAGACAACGCTGCAATTGCCGAGGGATAAGACTCGGTTCCGATTCGAACTGCCTAAGGATCTGCAGAATCGAAACGTGTTGGTTGAAGTTGTCGGCCGAGGCCAAACGCAAACCGCAGCGTACTATTCGAACTCGTTGTCACTGCAAACAATCGACAACTATGGCCAGTTGAAAGTCACCTCAGTCAAAGACAACGCTGCTCTGTCGGG
>JBGCDN010000394.1:0-7753 GCA_045105495.1 Planctomycetaceae bacterium | reverse complement strand
GGAATCGCGATACGATGTGTTTGATTCCTCATTCGCGGAGTGTGATGTGGTTCTCGTTGAAGGAGATACGAACACGGCCGCTCCGAAGCTTGAAGTTTGGAGAGCCATCAACGAGACGGAACCTCTCATCGAAACGGTTCCCGGAATCGTCGCAGTTGTCACCGATGATACGCTGCCGAACGCTCCGAGCCTGCTTCCTCGATCTGATATTCGAGCTGTTGCAGACTTCATCTATGAAGTGGCCGCATCCAGCTAAACGGTTAGGCCGAAAACTATTCGGAGGGTTCCGTCTGACTTTGTGGCCAGTTGGCCGAAAGTCTTGACGACTTCCTCTACGCGGGCGGTGTGACTTTGGCGTATGCGTCATAGTCGGACGCTTGTTTGCCGGAATTGGGTTCGATGGTCGGGAATGCTGGCATCCTGTGTTGTGGGTGGGGTATGGTGAAACAAGGTAAGTTTCACACTTCACTGGCGAGCGGACATGCGACGACGGCTCGGATTCACTCTGATTGAGCTGCTGGTGGTTGTGGCCATCATCGGAATCCTTGTCGCATTGCTGCTACCTGCTGTGCAGAACGCTCGGGAAGCCGCCAGGCGAACTTCGTGCCGCAACAATCTGAAGCAGATCGGCCTGGCGATTCACAATTACGAATCGACCTTCGGAATGTTCCCCCCGTCGTACACAACTCAGGCGGGGGTTGAACAGCGTGGTTCATGGTCTGTGCACGGTCGGATTCTGCCGTTCATCGATCAGGGCAACGCCGCTCGTCTGGTGGATCTCAGTTCTGACTGGCATGGTCAGGTTCAGTCTGGTGTCCCCGGCATGAAGATTCCGTCTTACCTCTGCCCGTCGGATCCACTTGTCGATCGAGTTAGAACTCGCGCGGGGCAGAGATACGTTCATCCGCAGAGTTATGGAATGAACATGGGCTACTGGGAGATCTACGACCCCGTGACGGGAGCCACCGGCAACGGGGCATTCGTTGTGAACATGCCACTTCGCAGCTCGATGTTTGTTGATGGGCTCAGCAACACGTTGGCCGGAGCGGAGGTGAAAGGCTACACGCCTTACATTCGCAACACACAGAACCCGGGGCCGATTGCACCAACCTCGCCGACCTTCGCCGGTAGTCTATCAGGTGACGAGAAACTTGGGCCGGGGCCTTATGACAATACTGGCCACACCGTCTGGTGCGATGGTCGAGTTCATCACACCGGCATCACCACAACCTTTCCGCCGAACACGAAAGTGCCGTACATGAGTGGCGGGATCGAATACGACATCGACTTTACGTCGCAGCAGGAAGGCCGAAGTCTTACCAATCCGACTTATGCGGCAGTAACGGCTCGCAGTTACCATTCGGACGGTGTAAACGTCGTTATGATGGACGGTTCAGTTCGAACCGTTAACAATGAGATTGACTCGGGACTGTGGAAGGCGATCGGCAGTCGCCACGCCGGATCGGGTGAAGTTCGGGTAGATGAATTCTGATGAATCGGAACACTCGTCTGCCTGATGGTTCGAACCGCGAACCGTTTGGTTAGGAGAGAGTTCAGTGATTTTCGCCCCGCCCCCTCCCAGGCAACTGTTTGTCGTAGCTGTTTGCGCGATGAGTATGTTGGCTTTCCCTCCTGAAGAAGTTCTCGCGCAGCGCCAATCTGTTGATATCCAGAAGCTGGAACGCCAGATTCAGTCCGTGATGGATAAGGCCAGACGATGCACCGTTGGCGTCGGTGCCAGTGGAAGCGGTGTGATTGTCTCGAAGACGGGTTTGGTTCTGACATGTGCCCATGTGACGAAAGTAGCCGGGCAGAAGGTCGTGATCACGTTTCCGGATGGGCGGCGAGTCAAAGCAACAACGTTGGGCAACTATCACACGGCGGATGCCAGCGTTGTTCAAATTGATGAACCGGGTGACTACTCGTTCTTAGAGATGGCAAGGTCGGCCGATGTTCGCGTCGGCGATTGGGCGATGGCGATTGGTTACCCCGTGACGTTTTCCAAACGCCAATTACCACCGGTTCGAATTGGTCGCGTTGTCCGCAGTTCACAGAATTCACTCATTAGCGATGCCCCGATTATGGGAGGCGATTCGGGCGGTCCGCTCGTCAGCCTTTCGGGCAAGGTGATTGGTGTAAGCAGTCGTGTTTCGTCGAACGTTGCGTCCAATGTTCACGTTCCCATTGATCAATATCACACTCATTGGAAGCGTTTGCTGGCTTCCGAAGACTGGGGGCCAGGAGCACGGCGGAACAAGCCGCGCAAACAGGAACCTCGCGCCGCGGGTGGCTCGGCACCGAAAGTTCGAGCTCAGTCGCCTGCGAAAGTACGATCGGTTCAGGCAGAGAGCGATCCGTTCAAACGGCTGGGGATTGGGCTAACGCAAACAAAGCAGGGCGTTCAAATCGAATCGCTGGCGGATGATTCTTTGGCTCAGGATAGTGGCCTGCGAGTTGGTCATATCTTTCGAAAGATTGGTAAGGCATCTGTGAAAGATCTGGCTTCGTGCAGGCAAGCCATTCGCGCACATCTGAGCAAGAAAAGGGATAACGTTTCGGTCACGGTTGCTCGTGCAGAAGCTGAACACGCACTGGTTGTTGTCAGGCTTCGGTTGAAGGAGAACGAATAGTGAACCGGTTCATGAAGATGCAAACTGCGATCATTCTGTTGTTGTGTGCGGCGAACACTTGTTTTGCACAGAACAGTCTTCGGGCGAGCAAAAACGTTCGTGATGTATTTCGATCGAAGTCGGGCAATGCCGCCAAGGCAACGGTCGGCATTGCTGTTCAGGGCAAGCAGGTTGCGCTGGGTTGCGTGGTGAGTGTTGACGGTGAAGTTGTCACGAAGGCAAGTCTTATTCCCGATGGCGATGTGCGTTTGATAACGGCTGATGGGAATTCGGTTCTGGCTGAGAGAGTTGGAACAGACGAGGCGTTTGATGTCATGCTGTTGAAGGCTCAATCGGGGCAGTTCGTCCCGCTTCAATTCGCACCAGAGAAGCCGAGCATCGGCCGCATGGTAGCCGCCTTGCGAGACAAGGGGGCTGTTGTCGGTGTGGGCATGGTTATCGTCGAAGCCAACCGAACCGGTTTGAGAAAACTAGGCAGCGCGCCGGAACAACCGTCGGCTTATCTGGGACTCAATCTGGCTGAGGAGGAAAGCGGCGGGTTGCGAGTGACGCGCGAAGTTCCTCGCAACGCGCCGGCGTTTCCATTCGGGATACGCAAGGACGATGTCATTACGGCTGTTGCTGGTTACAAAGTGAACCGAGTTCAGGATCTCCTGCGAATCCTGAGAACCAAACAGCCCGGTGATAGGATCAACGTCAAAGTTGAACGCAACGGAGAGCAGAAGCGGTCGACAGTTCGATTGGGAGATCGTGGGATCGACAAATGGGGTGGTGGACCTTTCAGCAAACGGCGATACAACATTCCCAATGTGATCACGCACGATATTCGCATTCGACCTAACGAGTGCGGCGGTCCATTGGTGTCAGCGTCAGGTGAAGTTGTCGGAATGAACATCGCGCGTGCCTTACGGATCGCGACTTATGCTGTACCCGGAGAGCCGCTGAACAAAATTATCGACAGCCTCCGCGCGACGCAGGCGAAAGGTCGCGTTTCCGTTGAGCCAATACCTTCTGCAGTCGCCAAGACGACGCTGACGATTCCACCACCGACGCCTGGTGCTGGCGTCGCCGGAAGAGCGCGAGTTGCGCCGGTGGCCCGCGTTGTGAGGAACTCGCTTGCCGTGCCTCAAGTGCAGCCGGCGGGACTGCCGTCAACGCCGTCCGATTCCGTCACGCGATTTGACGAGAACATTTTGTCGTATTCCGAACCTGTGCCTGAGCAGGCAATCGAGCAGTTCGTGTCTATGGCTCAAAGGGCACGGAGCCGCATCGTTGTGATTGACGGTGGTGAATCGGCGTCGGATAACGTGGGCTCGCTGAAGCGTGCATGGAAGAAGTCGAACGGCCGATCATTTCACCGGCTTAGTGTGACGAGTCCCGATGAAGCCAACGATGCGAGTCGGTTCTCGATCCTGGAGAACTGCACTGCAGTTTGGGTGACGAGCGGCGTTTCTGCTGAGGCGTTGTCCGACACAGCACTGGCGAGGCGATTGGCGTCTGTCAAATCACGAAAGACTCCAATCGCAATGCCAGTAAACCGCTGATTGATTCCAGTAGAGCCGAACGATCGACGTCTCATAGAACTGCGACAAGACTGATGAGACATTCGTGTCTCATCAGTGCCATTAGTGGCTCCAAGAAGCCACTACCATTGGAACCGGCCTCTGCCCGCAATCACGGTCCGGGCGTCCTAATTCACACCCATCTCTTTCAACAGATGGTTAGCGCCGAACACCTTGCCGGTAATCCACAAGGCGTAGCGAACATCAACGCCTAGCGAACGACTGTAACTCTTGTTCCATGCAAAGTCGTTGATAGTCGCCTCGAACGCGCGGTCGAAGTTTACGCCGACAAGTTCTCCGCGAGCGTTGAAAATCGGACTGCCAGAGTTTCCGCCAGTTGTGTCTGTGTCGTACAGAATTCCGACGGGAACCTCGCCGAGCTTGGGATGAACAAAGTTGCCAAAGTCTCGTTTCTTGTAGAGTTCCTGAATGCGGTTTGGTGTGACGAATGGTTCTTCGCCGGTTGTTTTCTCAATCACGCCTTTGAGTGTTGTGATTGGATACTTGTAGATGGCGTCGGCTGGGGAATAGCCCTTGATATTGCCGTAGGTCAGGCGAAGCGTTGCGTTGGCATCAGGGACGAAATTTGTCTTGAGGAACGCCATCTTTGCTTCGATTAGTGAGCCATAAAGCTGTGACAGTTCGCCCTCACGAGCCTTGCCACTCTCACGCAATTCGAGATAGGTCGGGTAGAGTGCGGCGACAAACTTGAGGAAGCTGTCGTCGGATGCAGCCAACTGTTCTGGAGTTTTGCTGAGGCAATCCTCGATGAAACTGGCGTCAGCTAGTTTGGTTCCTCCGAATGCTGCTTCAACGAACGCGGGAGCCTTGTCTCCCAAAGCGTTTGCCAACCCGGGGACCGTCTTTGCTTCGGGAACCGTGGTCAGACGCTGAAGCATATGTGCCAGCATCTTCTTGTCAGTCGGGACATGCAGGTCGCGAAGACCCAGCATGAGCCGAGACTTCGTCTGATCGAAGTTGCGTTCCATGTACGCCGATTCGCGGTCGAGATCCGGCTTCTGACGTTCGACAGCCGCATCGTAAATCGTGAACGCGAATGACAGTGTTCGACACGCCGAACGCAGGTTCGTCATGTTGTATTCGTAGGGAGCCTTGGCAGTCATGTCTGCGTAGACCTTGTCGAGATCGCTCATTAGCGAACCGTACTTCTGTCGTCGCTCATCATCCGATTCAATAAATGCCTGCAACTCTGCTTCCGCATTTGCTCGTTCAGCGACAAGTTGTTTTTGCTTCAGTCCTTTCAGCTTGCCACGTGCTCGCTTCTCGACATTCGCGAGGCCCTTGGATCGGCTGGAGTGCTTAAGGGCGATCGCCCGGTCAGACTTACCGTCTTCCAGCATGGTGTTGATTTGCCACTGATACAAATCGACAACGTACGGCAGGCGAACGTTCTCTTCGTATCGAAGAAATGACGCCGTCTTGTGCCGCGCGGTGCGGCCGGGGTAGCCGAGTAGGAAGACGAAGTCGCCTTCGTTCACGCCTTGTCGAGCGACCTGAATGAATCGTTTTGGTTCGTAAGGAACGTTCTTTTCTGAGTAGTCAGCCGTCGATCCATCGGGCGCGACGTAGGCTCGCATGAACGAGAAGTCGCCGGTGTGTCGTGGCCATTCCCAGTTGTCGATGTCGCCACCGAATGCCCCAACGGATGATGGGGGAGCGAACACAAGACGCACATCTTTGACATACGTGTAAATGAACAATACGTACGTCTTGCCGGTAAACATCTCAGCCACTTCAGCGCGCTTGCCAGCGTTCGCCTTTTCCGCAGCTTGTTCCAATTCTTTCCGCCGTTTTGTGATCGCTTTAGTACGAGCACTGAAGTCCATGTCAGGCTTCACAACGCTTAGTACGTCAGCAGAGATGTCTTTGTAGGACTCCGTAATTCGAATCGTGTAGCCCTTGGCTGGAATTTCTTCGCCGTAGGTCTTTGCCTGAAATCCATCCTTCAGATAGTCATTTTGCTCACTACTCGCGCTTTGGATTGCTCGGTAGGCACAGTGATGGTTCGTGATGACCAGGCCTTTCGGTGAGACGAAGGAACCAGTGCAACCGTTGACCTTGCAGATGCCGTCGATGAGCGACACGCCATTCGGGTTGAATAAATCGTTCGGAGCCATCTGCAGCCCCTTGGCCTGCAGATTCAGCCGCGCGATATCGCTGATGGGATACATGCCTTCTTCAGCCATGGATGGAGGCAGAAGAAGGACAACAGCTAACGTGAAGAGTCGAACGTGCATTTGATGACTCGCGATAAAAGTGGTGCGGTAAGAACCACGGCACGATAAGTCCCCGTGTTCTGAGCTGCAAACGTGCGTGTTTTGAATGGTGGTTCGGGACTGGCACCAGCGTTGAATAAGACGCGTGATGATCCATTCGCCTTGCTTGCCACACTTCAGTGTTCATACTGGCGGTAGCCACAGAACCAGTCACAACAGCGAAGGCGATTCATGCACTTGCGAATTTGCGGTCTATTCTTGTTGGTCTGCGGTCTTGGGAATGAAGCTGGCGTCGGGCAGGAACAGCTCACGGCCAGCCAGATTGCCGACCAGATTGAAAACGTTGCGAAGCAGTATCGTTCGGTTCGCTACTCGACAATTTTCAACGTCACAAAGTCGGCCAACCCGTTCAAGCGAGAAGAGAACCCCAAGCTCGTTACAGGCAACGGCCGGACGAGCTACACGAGACAAGGTGAGAAGTGGGTTGTTGACTTGCACTCTTTCACTTTGAGCATGAACTCTGGAAAGAAGACTAAGACCCACACTGGCGGCGGCTTCGACGGTGGTTTGCATTGGCATCGAGATGCTGACGAGGTCACGTTGGCTGAAGAATTCGGGAGTGGTCCGACTTACGACCCAAGCGAACTGTTTTGGCACGGTGCGCGAAATCGAGGTTGGTTGCTGGCGGCATTGAGGAAGGATTCTGCCAAGGTGGTCGGGACTGAGTTGGTAGAGGGGCAAGAGTGTTTAAAGGTTGAGTCTGAGTTCAAGGACTACCGTTTCCGGTTCTCCATCGCACCAAACGCAGCGTTTTTGCCATTGCGGTCTGAGTGTGCGATCAAGGGCCACGTTCAGGGAGTGGAAACGTTGAGTCAACTTAGGCAGTCTGAAAGCGGCTTGTGGTATCCAGGTCGGATTCGCATCGAGCACCCGGATTTGCCAATGCCGTATGTGGTTAAACGGATTGCCGTGCGTGCCCTTGAGTCCGCGGATGATGTTCTTCCTGAAGTGTTCCAGCCCAAGCAACCGTTCGGGTTGAACGTTGTCGATCACAGGCGAGGCTTTGCATTTCACAACGACCCGTGGTGGTCAGAAATGGAACCGATTCTGCGAGAGCAATTTAGCTGGCCACGGGCTGACCTGAATGCACTGCAACAGCTCTCAAGCTATGAGGCCGAGTCTGGTGGTAAGCCTGTTCCGAAAGTCCACGCGGCTGAGTGGATTAACGGAGACCCAGGCGAATGGAATCGCGAGGGCCGAAACGTCACGGTGGTTTGGTTCTATGGCGGGCGAGCGATCATTCCGTCGCCAAAGGTGTGGTCTA